>NZ_JBHWJI010000006.1:0-27353 GCF_042731515.1 Streptomyces sp. NPDC059850 | reverse complement strand
GTACGCCCAGCGGGAGGCGGCCGAGCGACAGCGCCGGGCCGAGGAGCGGCGGGCCAGGGAGCGGCGGCGGGCGGCCGAGCGGGCGCGGCTGGCCCAGCAGGCGGCCGCCCGCCGGGAGCGCGCCCGCGCCGAGGCGGAGCGGCGCCGGGCCGAGGTCGCCCGTAAGGAGGCCGAGGTGGCGGCCCGGCGGACGGCCGAGCGCGGCGCCCGGCAGGCCGTCGCGCGGGCGGAGCAGTCCCGGGCCGACGAGCGCGGCCTTGAGGAGGTGCGGGAGCTGATCGCCGAGGCCCAGCGGTCCGGCGCCCGGGCCGATATCGGCTCCCTGGAGCGGCAGTTGGCCGGACTGCGGGAGCGGGCCGCCCGGGGCGAACAGCTCGGGGGCGCGGTGGAGGAGCTGCGCGGCCGGGTCGTGAGCCTGCGCCCGGATGCGGCCGGGGACGGTACGGAGGACCACGCCGCCGTGCTGGCCGGTCTGGAGCGCCGGTTCGCCGCCACCGGCCCGGACGGCGCCGCCCTCGACGCGGACGGCCACCGGCGCTGCGCCGACCTGCTCGACCGGCTGCGCGCGGAGACCGGCCCGAGCGGGGAGGTCCGGTTCGAAGCCCTGCTCGGCACGGTCGAGCACGCCCTCGTCCGGCATGCGGCGACGATCGCGGACGCGCGGGAGGCCATCGAGCGGCAGGCCCTCGCGGAGCAGGAGCGCGCGGCGGCCGAGGAGCAGCGGCGCGAGGCGGCTGAGGCTGCGAAGGCGGCCGAGCGCGAGCGCGCCGAGGCGGCGGAGGCGGCCCTGGAGCTGGCCCTCGCGGAGGCCGCCGAGCGCCTGGACGTCGTACGCCCGGCGGCCCAGGGTGTGGTGGACACCGCCGCCGACCTCGGCGACCCCGGCCTCGCCGACGAGATCGGGGGCGCCCTGCGCTCCGTCACCGAGGCGCTGACCGCGCGTTCGGCGACCGAGGCCCTGCGGGCGGTCGCCGATCTGGAAGCCCGGCTCCCCGACGCCGAGGGCCGACTGGACGAACGGGAACTGGCCTATCAGCGGCGGCGGGACCTGGTGGAGGCGCTCCGGGACGCCATGACCGGCGAGGGGTTCGCCTTCGAGGGCGGTGCGGACGAGGGCGGCAGCTTCCGGCTGCACTTCACCCGGCCGACCGGGGCGACGTACGAGACCACGGTCGCCACCGGGGACGACGGCTCGCCCGTCCTCGTCTACCAGGTGGCGGGCGAACCGGACGTGACGTTGCACGCCCCGCAGGACGAGGCGGTGTGCGACACCACCGAAGCGCTGCTGGAGCGGGTGCACGAGGCGCTGGGCGGTGACGAGGGCTTCGTACCGGGCGAGCTGAGCTGGGACGGCAAACCGCCGGGGCGGCGCGCCAAGCCGCTGCCCCGCGAAACCTCCTGGCGGTGGACGACCCCGTGAGCACGATCGACTTCACCAAGGGCGCCGACGACGGTACGGGGCCCGTCGCCGCCGACGGCATGATGCCCCTGTGGGCGGTGTCGCTCGGCTGGGAGCTGCGGCGCGGCCGTCAGGTGATCCTGGGCGGGCAGATCCGGGACCGCTGGTGGTTCGAGGACCGGCCCGCCTCCTTCCGGGAGCTGGTCGCCGGGGTGCTGGAAGTGCGCGGCGCCGATGTGGTCGGCTGGTGGGACCCGGTGGCCGGGCTCACCTTCCCGCTGCCCGGCCACGCGGAAGCCTTCGCCCAGCTGGAGGCGAACCGGACGCCCACGGCCACCAAGAGCCGGGACACCGGCGCGGACGACCGGCAACCGGACAACCCGCGCGCCCGGCGCGGCGCCGACCGCGAGCGGGACCGGTCGAACCTGCTCTCCCCCCGCCCGGCCGGTCCCCCGCGCGCCTTCGACGACGTGGTCGCCACCGTGCACCGGCTCACCGCCTCCCCCGACGCGGCCACGGCCTTCGTCTTCCAGGACGTCGACCACCATCTCCCGCCCGGCCAGCCGGAGTCGAACCCCGGCTACCTCCGGCTGCGCACCGCGATGACGGACGCCGTGGCCCCCCGTTCGACCCTGGCGGGCCGCCCGCCGC
This sequence comes from Streptomyces sp. NPDC059850, assembly GCF_042731515.1. Lineage (NCBI taxonomy): Bacteria > Bacillati > Actinomycetota > Actinomycetes > Kitasatosporales > Streptomycetaceae > Streptomyces > Streptomyces sp. NPDC059850. The sequence continues at coordinate 25,303 of NZ_JBHWJI010000006.1, read as the reverse complement.
ACGCCCGCAACGCCATCCTGTGCGCGGTGGGCGACGTCGGGCGGCTGCCCGGCTGGTTCCACCTGGAGGACCCCCGGATCGCCCTCCTGCACATCGGGCCACCGGACCCGAGCGAGCGCCGCCTGTGGCTGACCTGGCTGCGCGGCGACTTCAACGGCGCCCCGGACGCCAGCCGCCATGACATCGAGACGCTGGTCGGCGCGACCGACGGCATGTCCGGCTGGGACATCGAGGCGCTCGCCCGGACCTCATGGCTGCGCGACGCGCCGCTGCAGAAGCCGGACAAGCTGCTGGAGCTGCACCGGCTCAATGTGAGCGTCGACCCGTGGACCCAGCTGGACCGGGAGACCGTGGCGGGCGCGGCCGGTGTGCTGGCCGCCCGGGTGGTCGGCCAGTCCAAGGCCGTCGACGCGGTGGCCACCGTGCTCCAGGCGGCGTTCGTGGGCATCGACTTCGGCGGCTCCGGCAACGCCCGCCCGCGCGGCGCGTTCTTCTTCGTCGGCCCGACAGGCGTCGGCAAGACCGAACTCGCCAAGGCCGTAGCGGAGTTGATGTTCGGCGACCAGAGCGCGTACGCGCGCTTCGACATGAGCGAGTACCAGCAGGAACACGCGGCCGAGCGACTGGCGGGCGCACCGCCCGGCTACATCGGCCACGAACAGGGCGGCGAGCTGACCCGCCGGGTCCAGGAGCGGCCGTTCAGCGTCCTGCTCTTCGACGAGATCGAGAAGGCGCACCCCCGGGTGCTGGACAAGTTCCTCCAGATCCTTGAGGACGGCCGTCTCACCGACGGGCGCGGCCAGACCGCGTACTTCTCCCAGTGCCTGATCATCTTCACCTCCAACACGGGCGCGGAGGCGGTCCAGGGCCTGCTGTCCGACGGCGGCGAAGAGGTGCCGTACGCCGCCCTGGAGGCCCACTTCACCCGGGCCGTGGAGGAGAAGTTCCGGACGATCGGGCGGCCGGAGATCTACGGCCGCCTCAAGCCGGGCGTGGTCGTCTTCGACATGCTGCGCCGCGAGCACATCGTGAAGATCGCGGACCGGCTGCTGGGCCAGCTCACCGAGTCCGTGCGCGAACGGCACCAGGTCGAGGTGGTCCCCGATACGGACACCCTGCATCCCTGGATCACCGAGCGGATGAGCGACCCGGAGCACCAGGCGTACGGCGGCCGCCAGATCCGCAACGAGCTGGAGCGGCTGCGGGCGGCCGTGGTCGGCCACTTCCTGGCCCACCGCCCGGCCCCGGGCAGCCGCATCCGGGTCGGCATCGACACCGAAGCCGACTCCGACACCGACTCCGCTGGCACGCCATGGGTCAGGACCGAGGAAGGGAGGGGCTGAACACATGCTCGGCATAGCCATCGGCCACCGCGTCGCCCGCGTCGGCCGCATCGGCCCGGAGGGCCGCCCGACCGTGACGGTGACGGACCTGGCCGGAACGGACGGAGTCGCCGACCCCGCCACCGCGCTGGCCACGCTCCTCGCCGGGGCCACGGACGAGGAGGCGGTGTTCGGCCTGCCCGCCTCCGCCGACCGCGAGGCCGAGGCCCGTCTGCGCCGCGCCGCCGAGGACACCGGCCTGCGCGTCAGCAGGATCGTCCCGGAACCGGTCGCGGCGGCCCTGCACTACGGCGCGATCGACGAGGGCGTACACCGCACGGTCCTGGTGGTCGACCAGGCCGCGACAGCGGTGGACCTGACGGCCCTCGCCATCACCCCGGACCTGACCGTGCGCGTCATCACCACGCGCACCGCGCCCCTGGCCGACGACCGCGACCTCACCGCGATAGCCCGGGAACTGACCGGGGCCACTCCGGACGCCGTGCTGCTCTCCGGCGAGCTGTACGCCATGCCCGCCCACCGCGCGGACATCGAGAACCTCGCCGAGCACCAGGGGCTGACGGTCCGCTGCACCAATCCCGAACTGGCCGTCGTGCGCGGGCTGTTGCTGCTGGAGGACTTCGGCCTCCTCCGCATCGCCACCGGCCCGGTACCGACGAGGGCCCACTTCCCCCCTCCCCTGGAGGACCCGGAACCGCAACCCTGGCGTCCCCTCCCGGAGGACCCCGAACCACACGGAACCCCAGCCGAAAGCGCCGAGGAGTTTACGGCTCCGCCACCCGGCCGCGACGAACCACCCCTTCCCACCCCGGAACCAGAGCCGGGGCCCGAGCCGGAGCCCGAACCCGCACCGGCACCGGCACCGGCACCGGCACCGGCACCGGCACCGGAGCCGACACCGGAAGCGCCACCGCCGCCAGAACCCGAAGCCGAACCCGCCCCGGTCCCCTCCGCCACGCCCGCCCTCCGCTCCGTCCCCGTCACCCAGCTCGACGCCATCCGCCGGGACGACCACCTCCTCGTCCTCTGGGCCTGGCCCGACTCCGCCCTCACCGCCCGCGTCCGCTGGCGCCGGGAGGACGCGACCGCGACCGGCGACGGCCCCCGCGACGGCGACATCCGCTGTCAGCGCCGGGTATACGAGCACGACGGCGGCCTGGACCTCCCCGTCGGCCGGGGCGCGGTCACACTCACCGTCGAGGCCCTGGTCCCCGACGCCACCGTCGACACCGAGGGCGCCGCCTCCCTCCGTATCGCGGCCGAGCCGCCCATCGTCGAGTACGAGCCCTCCCTGCGCCGCCGTCTCACCGGCGCCCGCGTCGCGACCGTCACGTTCACCGCCCGGACCGGCTGCGACCTCCCGGCCCTGCGGATCGTGCACGGCCGAGGCCGCTACCGGCCCACCAGCACGGCCGAGGGCACGGTCCTCCACGAGGTCCCCGCCCAGCGCCTCCCGGCGGGCACCCCGCTCACCCTGGAGTTCCCCTTCCCCAGCACCCGGGGCCCGTCCTGGCTCGTGTGCTTCCCGGCGGAAGGCCCCGACACCGGACCCGCCACCGGCCCCGACACCGGACCCGCCACCGGCCCCGACGCCGACCAAGACCACACCATCGACATCCGCCCCACGGCGCTGCACCGGCTGCGAGTGACCTGAATGGCCAGACGACTCACCTGCCCCTACTGCTACGAGACCTTCGCCTCGCGCGAGATACGGTTCCGCTGCAACTGCCGGCTCAGCCGCATCGGCAAGAAGTGCGAGCGCCGCCGCGACCCGGTCCTCGACGAGCGCTTCGGCAGGCGCCCCGGCCACGAGGTGGGCCCGGACTTCGCCGCCGACGGCCGCAAGACGACGGCGCCGTGCCCGGACTGCACGAGCGAGTCGACGTACCGCATCTGCCCGATCTGCCACGTCGAGTTGCCGGTGCAGTTCGGGATGGTGGAGAACCGGCTGATCGCGATGGTGGGCGCGCGCTCCTCCGGCAAGACGATCTACATGACCGTGTTGCTGCACGAGATGCGCAACCAGGTCGGCGAGATCTACGGCGCTTCGCTGATGGGCCTGGACGACACCACCATGCGCCGCTACAGCTCGGAGTACGAGGACCGGCTCTACCGCGACCGGCAGATGTTCCCGCCCACTCAGACCGCGACGACCAACGCCAACCGGGTGGATCCGCTGGTGTTCCGGTTCGGGCTGCGCCGCAAGGGGCTGTTCGGGGAGCGGCCGCAGCACAGTGTGCTGTCGTTCTTCGACACGGCGGGCGAGGACTTCAACAGCCGGGAGAGCGTGGAGCTGAACACCCGCTATCTGACCAACGCGGACGGCATCATCCTGCTGCTCGACCCGCTGCAGATGCCGGGCGCCCGGGACAACGCGGCGCCCGGCACGGCGCTGCCCGGCCTGGACGGCATCGACCCGCCGATCAACGTGCTGAGCCGGGTGAGCAGCATGCTGCTTGCCGCGCAGGGCGGCAAGGCCGCGAAGGTCACCACCCCGATCGCGGTGGTCTTCTCCAAGATGGACGCCTTCTGGCATCTGATGGAGAACGGCAGTCCGCTGCGGTCGTACGCGCCCGCGCGCGGCCGTTTCGACGTCGGCGACAGCCTCAGTGTCCACGAGGAGGTGCGCCAGCTGCTCAGGGTGTGGGACGGCGTGGCCATCGACCAGTCCCTGGAGAACACCTTCGCCCGCTACCGCTACTTCGGTGTCTCCGCACTGGGCCGCAGCGCCACGCCCGAGGCCCGGGTCGCCGACACCGGCATCCAGCCCTACCGGGTGGCGGATCCGCTGCTGTGGCTGCTGAGCGAGTTCGGTTCGGTGCCGAAGGCGGGCCGCGGATGAGGGGCTTCCAGCAGCTCTACTACACCTCCTGCGAACACGGGCTCAGCGGTTCCTCCGGCTTCCAGTTCAACGCGGTGAGCGAGCGGGTCTCGGCAGAGACCCGGCACCGCGTCGAGAGCCTGGCCGGGTACGAACCACCGCGCTCCCTGGTCGAGTCGGACACCCCCGAGCTGCTGGCCCGCTGCCCGGTGAACCTGTGCCACACCCCGGGCGGGCAGGGCGGCGCCACCACGCTGTGCGTACGCTACGTCGGCCGGGACTCGGCGCGCCGCTTCGGCAACTACTTCGCCCACGCCCTCTACACCGAGGGGGAGTTCGCGAGCGACAGTGGCGGGCTGCTCGCGATCGAACTGTGGGATTCCCCGGCGTGGACCACACAAGTGGCCGATACGACGGAGCTTCCGGAGCTGTCCGCGCCCCTGCCACGCGGCCCGCTGTCCGCCCGCTCGGCCCGCGCCTTCCTGCGCGCGCACCCGCACGCCGAGCAGCTTCCGGCCCTGCTGGCGGCGGTGTTCGCGGCGCTCGCGGAGGACGGTTCGGTGGTAGTGATCGACGATACGACGGACCGTATCGCGCACTGGTTCGCGACCGTCTGCTACTTTCTGCCGCCCCCGCTGGCCAGCGCCCTCTCCTTCGCCACCTACCTCTTCCGGCCCACTCGCGGTCGGCTGCACCTGATCGGCACGGTGCCCGGGGCGCACCCCGAGTTCGGCCCGGACGACGAGGAGTCGTACACCGTCTTCGACTTCTCCGCGGGCCGTTTTCCCGAGGTGGTGCCCACCCACCATCTGGTGCGGCTGCTGACCCGCATCGGGGTCGGGTCGATCCGCTCGGTGTGGTCCTGGACGGCCGAGTACACCCACGGCCAGGAGCGGACACCGGGCGACTGGCACGCACCGGTGGCGGCGGCCGCGGCGGCGGGCGGTACGGAGCTGACCGGCCCCGATGTCCGCGCGGTGATCGACTGGCTGTCCGGCGCCGATCATCTCGGGCCGCGCCGGGCGGTCGTGGCGGCGGACCTCCACCACAAGCACCGGGACCTGGACGACGACCAGCTCGCGGCGCTGAGCGCGGCCGCCAAGGCGGGCGGTGACACGGCGCTGCACCACGAGCTGGAGAGCAAGCTCCACCAGTCCCGGATCCGCGCCTACGCGACCGGCGTGGCGAACGCGCCCGGCCCGGTGCCGATCACCCACCCCGCCGAGCGGGAGCGGGCCACCGCCCTGTGGCAGCGGCTGTTCGGCGAAGCCGTCCACAGCCGCCAGCGGGTGCGGCTGCTGCTGTGGGCGGTGGGCGCGCGGCTCGCCCCGGCGCCGGAGCTGCTCGCGGCCCGCTGCCTGGACCTGGCCCACGCCCTGCTCGGCTCCTCCGGCGCGGGCCCCGAGCTGCGCGAGGAGGTCGCCCGCCTGGTCCACACGCTCCCGGCGTTCAGGGCCGGGCTGGCGATGGCGGTGCAGGAGGTGCTGGAGGAGCGGGGCGGTCAGGAGCAGCTGTTCGCCCAGTTCCCGGCCAAGTTGCTCAACGAGCGGGACCTCGGTGAGCGGCCCCGGCTCCTTGAGCACTACTGGCGGGCGCAGGCCGAGCGGGAACCCACCCGCACGGTCGACCTGCTGTTCCGGATCCTGGCGGTGCGCGGCCAGGCCTCGCCGGACGCGGAGCTGCTGCGGGGGCTGTGGCGGCAGCCGTCACCGGCCTGGACGTACGAGGAGGCGACCGGGATCGCGCGTCGGCTGCCGCCCGGCGAGCCGATGGACGAGGCGGTCGGCGAGTGGTTCGACCGGGCCGTGAAACAGGAGGTCGGGGACGAGGTGGAGTTACGGGCCTGCCTGGTGCTGTGCGACACCCTCACCGCGCCTTCCCGCTACGCCTGGCTGCGGGCGGTCACCCAGGAGTGTGTGCGGACCACCCTCAGCCTGGACGCGGCCCTGCGCGAGGCCACCGAGGCCACCGCGCTCGCCCGCACGTTCCGGATCCCGCAGATCGGCGCATGGGCCGCACCCCGCGCCCTGAAGCGCTACCGGCTGCTCCCCGCCATGCTGCGGCTGCCCGCCGACCCGGCCCGACTGCGCACGGAGATCGGGCAGTTCGGGTTCCACCTCACCGACGGCTATCTGCGCGCCGTGCACCGGGCGGCGGCGACCTCGGACCGTATCGACGAGGTGCTGCTCAGCCATGTCGCCGGGGTGCTCGCGGTCGACGGCGTGCGCGCCGGACTGCCACAGGCGCACCTGGAGATCGTCCAGACGCTGCACCAGCGCATCGCACACCACTGGGGGCCTGCGGACCTGGACCGGCTGTCCCGCGCGCTCCGCCCGTACGACACGCGGCGCGCCGACGAGTATCAGCAGTACGCCGAACACCGCCTGGGCCGGGTGAAGAAGTGGGGCCGCAAACTGACCCAGCGGCGGCCCTCGGACGACCCTCGACCGGAAGAGGGGTGAGTCTCCGATGGGCGCCATCCTGATCTTCGTCCTCGTTCCCCTGGCCTATCTGGCCCTGCTCGTGCTCTATCTGTTCATCGCCCCGGCGATCGCGGCTCTGCGCGGGATCGCCCTGGTCAGTGAACTGCTGGGGCGCTACTGCCAGTTGCTGAACGGTGTGCTGCGGCGGCGCACCCCCGAGTTCGTCACCATCGCGCCGTACCGCCCCGCCGACGAGCTGGCCCACCGCAACTACTTCTTCGGCCCCGCCACCCGAGATCTGCGTCAACTCCTCACCCAAGGGCGGAGGTTGTACGTGCGCACGGTCACCGACGCCTTCCGCCAGGTGAACGCCCGCCAGTTCACCGCGCCCTCCGTGCACCAGTCCGTCTCGATCCCGTACGGACTGACCCTCTTCCTGGGCCTCGCCGTCGGCGCCGCCGTCGCGGTGCCCGTGCTGGGCCTGCTCCTCGGCCTGCAGGCGCTCGGCGTGGCCCTCCTGACCGCCGGTGCCCGGCTGACCGCGGGCACCCTGCGGGCCACCGACCGGGCGGTGATGGTCCTGCGCGGGCTGCCCCGGGGCATGCTGTGCCCGAGCTGCTTCGAACGCGTCCCGTATCCGGCGTACGACTGCCCCCGTACGAACTGCCGACGTCGCCACGCCGACATCCGCCCGGGCACCTTCGGCCTCTTCCGGCGCCGGTGCGCCTGCGACGAGCGGATACCGACCCTGCTGATGCTGATGAGCAGGGACGCCCGGCTGAGTGGCTTCTGCGTGCACGAACACTGCGGCAAGCCGATGAACCCGGACGCCGGGCACATGTCCGAGCTGATCCTGCCGCTGATCGGCGGCCGGGCCGCGGGCAAGACACAGCTGATGGCGGCGATGGTGAAGTCGCTGGAGAACACGGCGGCGGACGGCGGGCCCGCGATCCGGCTCGCGGACCCCGAGACGACCGCCAACCAGCGGGTGCTGAACGAGATCCTGGAGATCCAGGGCCACACCCGCCCCACCCAGAAGACACTGCCCCGCGCCCATTCGTTCGTGCTCGGCAGCGGCCGCGCCGAACGGCTGGTGCATGTCTTCGACACGGCCGGTGAACGGTTCGTCAGCCGGGAGGAGACCGACGCGCTGCGCTACGCCCGGGAGGCCCGCACCTTCGTCTTCGTCCTCGACCCGATGGCCGTCGACGCGTTCTGGACCCGCCTCGACCCGTCCGGCCCCACGGTGGACCGCACGCTGGCCTCGACGGTCGACCCGGAGGACGTGTTCTCGCGCTCGGTGCAGACCGTGCGCACGATGGGCACCCGCCTCGCCAGGGCCCGGCTCGCCGTCGCCGTCAGCAAGCGGGACCTGCTGACCGGCCACCCCGCCCTGCTGCCCGACCGCCCGGACGACAGCGATTCCACCCGGGAGTGGCTGGGTGAGCGGCTGGGGCTGCGGAATCTGCTGAAGACGATGGATCTGGAGTTCGGCGAGGTCCGGTTCTTCTGCACATCGGCGGTGGCGAACGAGGCGGGGCGGGTGGACCCCAGCATCGCCACGTTCGTCGCGTGGTGTCTGCGCGAGTGAGGGCGGGCGATGGCCTGACCGCCTGGTGGCTCGGGCACTCAGGCCGCCGAGCGCTCTCGTCTAAGGGAACTACTAGGGACTTTGCCCCCTTAATGCTGTAGGGGAGCAATGCTGCAGGGGAACGCTGGACGGCCAGTTACGGAGAAACATGCGTCAGCAAATCGACATCAACCTCATGATTCCGCTGCACGCCCTGCTGACCGAAGCGAATGTCACCCGCGCCGCCGAGCGGACCATGGTGGGGCAGCCCGCCATGAGCGCGTCGCTGGCGAAACTGCGCAAGCACTTCGGCGATCCCCTGCTCGTGCGCGATGGCCGCAAGATGGCGCTGACTCCGCTCGGGGCGTCCCTCCGGGGGCCGGTGACCCAGGCGATCGAGTCCATTCACGCGGTGCTGGACACCACGTCCTCCTTCGACCCGGGCCTTCTCGACCGCACGTTCACCGTCGTCGCCAGCGATTACATAGCCATCGTCCTGCTGAAGCCCTTTCTGCAGGACATCGCGGACGAGGCACCGGGGGTGCGGCTGAACATCATCGCGCCACGCGACGGCGTCATGCCGTTGGTGCGGCGTGCGCAGTGCGATCTGCTGGTGGCGCCGAGCCCGATCGTGCCGGAAGAGATCCTGAGTTACCGGAAGAGAGATCTCTTCACCGACGAGTTGCTCGTCATCGCCGACAAGGACAACGACCGCGTCGGTGAGACCGTCAGCGTCGAGGAACTTCACCGGTTCGGGTGTCTGGAAGCGGTCCCGCAGGTCTTCCTGGAGCCGGATCCGGAAACGCCCGACACGAGCGTCAGACGGATGATTTCCGCAGGCTACTTCTCGGGCGCGATGCACCTGGTCGCCGGGACGCGGCTGGTGGCCCTGGCGCAGGCCCGGCTGTTCTCGCTGATCGGTCCGGCGTGCGGGCTGCGTGCGGTGCGGCTGGAGGCGGACGTACCGCCGCTGATCCACACCATGTACTGGCATCACCATCACACCGCCGACCCGGCGCACCTGTGGCTGCGCGACAAGCTCGCCCAGGTCGCGGCGGTGCTGCCGTAAGCCCGGGCCACAAAGACGCGCCCGGGCCCACGGCCGTCACGGCGGGCTCATGGCGTACTCGGTGGCGACGGACAGGGCGTCCGAGGTGGCCAGCACGGCGTCCAGGCCCTTGGTGAGGCGGGCACCGCCGATCTCGCGGTGGTCGATCCCGGCCTCGCGGACGAGCGTGCCGAGGGCCGATTCGCGTTCCTGCCCCACCGCGATGACGACGGTGTCCGCCGCGATGACGGCTTCTTCCCCCTCCGGGCCGACCGTGTGCACGCCCTCGGCGGTGATCCGTGAGAGTCGCGCTCCGAACACCGTGCGCACCCCTTGGCGGCGCAGCGCGTCGAGCGCCACCCACCGGCTGGAGCGGCCCAGCGCGGTGCCGAGACGTTCACCGCGGTGCAGGATCGTGATGTGCCGCTCCGGCGTGGGCGCTTCCGCCGTGTCCGGTACGAGCCCGTAGTCGCGGCGGAACCGCTCCGCCGGATCGGCCGGGTCTCCGGAACCGGCATCGGCGTGTGCGGCGAAATGGGCGAGGTCGACGGCGACCCCTCCGCCACCGATGATGACCACCCGTTCGCCGAGCGCGCCGGGGGCGAACGCCTGCGGGTAGGACAGCACATGGGGCAGCTCAGCCCCGGGAATCGACACCTCGCGCGGACGGACCCCGGTGGCGATGAGCACCCCGTCGTAGGACCGCAGAAGGTCCAGATCCGCAACCGCGATACGGCGTCCCAGGCGCACGGTGACACCGAGGCGGCGCAGCTCCTCGCCGAGGTGGTCGATCGCGGCCGCGTAGTCGGCCTTGCCGGGGACCCGGCAGGCGAACCGGAACTGGCCGCCCAGCTCGGCTTCCGCCTCGTACAGATCGACCCGGCACCCCGACTCGGCGAGGGTGCGCGCGGCTTGGAGACCGGCCGGTCCGCCGCCGACCACCGCCAGCCGCCTCGAGGCACGAGGCGGACGCGGCGGATGTGGCGGGCGGAGGCGCGGGAACTCCAGCTCCCGCGCGGCCCGCGGGTTGACCAGGCAGCTCACCTCGGCGTCGGACAGGGAACGGTCGATGCACGCCTGGTTGCAGCCGATGCAGATGCCACTGGAGCGGTTGTCCCGGGCCCTGGCGACCAGCTCCGGGTCGGCCAGGAACGGCCGGGACATCGACACCAACTGCACCTGCCCGGCGGCCAGGATCGCCTCGGCCTGTTCAAGGCGGTTGACCCGGTTGCCGGTGATGACGGGAACGGGAGCCACGGCGCGGGCAAGGGATTCGGCCACCGGTGTCCACACCCCGGGCGGCACCACAGCCTGCACGGTCGGCACCGGCGATTCGTGCCAGCCCACGCCGACGTTGAGCGCGTCGGCACCCGCGGCGACCAGCTTCCGCGCGAACCGGGCGACGTCGTCCGGGCCGCTGCCGCCATCGAGCAGGTCGGCCCCGGTGAGCCGCACGATCAGCGGGAAGTCCGGCCCCACGGCGGCGCGGACCCGCCCCGTCAGCTCCGCGCCGAACCGGGTCCGCCGCTCGGCGTCGCCACCCCAGCCGTCGTCGCGGTGGTTGGTCAGCGGCGAGAGGAACTGGTCGACGAGATACCCCTCAGAGCCCATCACCTCGACGCCGTCGAACCCCAGGCGGCGGGCGTGCCCGGCCGCCTCCGCGAAGTCGGTGAGCGTGGCCTCGATCTCGGCCTCGCTCAGCGCCCGCGGCGTACACCGGGAGACCCGGCTGTACACCGCCGACGGCGCCACCGGCTCCAGCCCGAAGGCGCTCGGGCTGGCGTACCGACCCGCGTGGAACAGCTGCAGGGCGATCAGTCCGCCCGCTTCGTGTACGGCGTCGGCGACCCTGCCCAGCCTGGTGCGGAAGGCAGGGTCGGACAGCACGCCGTAACCGGCCCCGCCCGCGCCCACCCGGCTGACCGCGGCGCCGCCGGTGACGATCAGCCCGGCGCCGCCCCGCACCCGCTCGGTGTAGAACGCGCTCAGCGCGGCGCCGCCGTCGTCACGGGCCTCAAGACCCAGGTGCATGGGGCCCATGACGATGCGGTGGGGCAGCGTGAGCGTGCCGATCCGGAACGGCCGGAAGACATGGCCCAATCGCCCGGTGCCCAATCGCTCGGTGCCCAATCGCTCGGTCGTCACGGCGCGAGCGGCGCCGTCAGGTCTTCGGTGAACGGTGGCGCCACCACGGACAGTCCGCCGTCGACGACGAGGGTCTGACCGGTGATGTACCCCGCCCCCGGGGACAGCAGGAACGCCACGGTCTCCGCCATCTCTTCCAGGGTGCCGGGACGCCCCTGGGGGATCTTCGACAGCACGGAGGAGATCGGGGCCATGCCGGGCACGCCGTAGAAGTAGTCGAGCGAGTCGGACTGGATGAGCCCGCCGCTGACACCGTTGACATTGATGCCCCGCCCGGCGAACTCGACGGCCATATACCTGACCAGGGCCTCGACCGCCGCCTTGGCCGAGCCCAGCGCGGCGTACGTCGGATAGGCGTGGGTGCTGCCGTAGCTCGACAGCGTGACGATCCGGCCCCCCTCCGGCATGAGCGGCACCGCGCGCTGCGCCCCGAGCAGGAAGCTACGGACGTTCATCGCGTAGGAGCGGTCGATGTGGTGCAGCTTCAGATCCATGATCGACTTGAACGCGCTGGCCGCCGCGTTGGACACGAAGTGGTCGAGGCGGCCGTACTCCTCGCCGACGGTGTCGAAGAGCCGGTCGATGTCCTCGGGGTTCTCGACGTCGGCGGCCACGGTGATGGCCTGCCCGCCCGCCTGCTCGACGAGCTTGCGGGTCTCCTCGGCCAGCTCGGCGTTCTTCTTGTAGTTGACGACGACGCTGCCGCCGTCGCGCCCGAGGCGTACCGCCAGGGCGCGGCCGATGCCCCGCGAGGCTCCGGTGATCAGGGTGACCTTGGCGTCGCTCATCGAACCTCTCCCAGCACGTCGCGTGCGATGACGGTCTTCTGGATCTCGTTGGTGCCCTCTTCGAACCGCTGCGCCCGGGCGTCGCGGTACACGCGCTCGATCGGGCTGGACTCCCAGTAGCCGATGCCGCCGTGCACCTGGAGCGCCTTGTCCGTGACCCGGGTGAGCATGTCGACGGCGTTCAGCTTGGCCATGGAGGACAGCTGGGAGGACGCCGCGTCCCCGGCCTGCCACTGCCGCGCCGCGTGCAGGGTGAGCTGGCGTGCGGCCTCGATGTCGGTGGCGTTCTCGGCGAGGGCGAAGGAGATCGCCTGCCGCGCGGCCAGGGGCTTGCCGAACGTCGTACGCCCCTTCGCGTGGTCGACGGCCAGCTCCTGGGCGCGCCGGGCGAGGCCGACGCAGGTCATGGCGACCGAGATCCGGCTGGGCGTGAGGAAGCCGCCCAGCGCCACCTCCAGGCCCCGGCCGACCTCGCCGAGGCGGTTGGCGACCGGCACCGGCGCCCGGTCGAAGCGCAGATGCGCGTGGTCGGTCCCGCGCACGCCCATGGTCCTCGACATGGCGTCGACGGTGACGCCGGTCGTGTCGCGCGGCACCATCAGCGCGACGGTCCCGTCCTTGCCCGTGGTGCCCTCCAGCCGGGCGAACAGGAGCCAGTAGTCGCATTCGACGCCGAAGGTGATGAGGTGCTTCTCCCCGGACAGGAAGTACGTGTCGCCCTCCTGCACGACGCTGCACCGCAGGTCCGCTCCGGTGCCCGCGGTGGGCTCGGTGAGTGTGAACGCGACGGAGATGTCGGTGGACACCTGGGGCAGCACGAACTGCTTGCGCTGCTCGTCGGTGGCGAACTGGTCGATCGCCCGCCACACCCCGTTGTGGACGTGCACGAGCATGCGCAGCGACGCGTGCGACATCGAGAACAGTTCCATCAGCTCCAGGAACCGCGGGAACTCGATGCCCAGGCCGCCGTACTCCTGGGGCGCGGCCAGCCGCAGGTACCCGCGGTCCCGCAGGTCCTGCTTGAGCGCGTCGGGCACCCGGTGGGTGGCTTCGATCTCCGCCGCGTACCGCTCGCCGGGTCCGCGGACGAAGTCCTCGATGTCCGCCGCCAGTTGCTGGAAGTCCTTCTCGTCCATGCTCACGCCCCGCTCCTCATCAGCTTCTGAATGTGTTCGCGCAGAAGAAACTTCTGCACCTTGCCCGCCGGATTCCGGGGCAGCCGGTCCATGAACTCCAGCCGCTCGGGCCAGTACGGCTTGGCGACCTGTCGCTCGTCGAGGAAGTGGCGCATCTCGGCGAAGCCGAAGTCCCCGTCGGCCACGACGAAGGCGCAGGCCCGTTCCCCGAGCCGCGGATCGGGCATCGCCACGATCGCGACATCGCGCACCGCGGGGTGCGTGTGCAGCAGCTGCTCGATCTCCCCCACGGGTACCTTCTCGCCGCCACGGTTGACGACGTCCTTCACCCGCCCGCTGATGCGCACGTAGCCGGACTCGTCGATGACGGCGAGATCGCCACTGCGGAACCAGCCGTCGGCGGTCAGCGCCTCGGCCGTCCACTCGGGACGGTCGAAGTAGCCTTCGAACATGCACGGGCCGGAGATCTCGAAGTTGCCTTCCTGCCCGGCGGGCAGCACGGCACCCTCGTCGTCCGTGACGCGCAGCCGGATGCCCTCCAGGGCCCGGCCGTCCGTGCCCCACATCTTCGTGGGGTCGTCGCCGGGCGCGGACAGCGAGCCGAGGCACGTCTCGGTCGTCCCCCAGGCGCCGCACACCGACGTGCCCAGCACCTCGGTAGCCCGCTCGGCCAGCGCGCGCGGCACCGCCGCCCCGGTGGCGACGAAGATCCGCAGCGCGGCCGGGGGCTCCCCGCTCTCCTCGACCGCCTCGACGAGGTCGCCGAGGAACGGCGTCGCGGCCTGGACGAAGGTGCCCTCGTACCGGCGCAGCAGGCCGAGGGCGGCCTTGCCGTCCCACACCGGCTGCAGGATCAGCGGCACGCCGCGCAGGACCGCGAGCCACATGCCGTAGAGGAAGCCGGTCTGGTGTGCCAGTGGCGACGGGACGAAGACCCGGTCCTCGCCGGTCAGGCCGAGGTGGTGGATCTCCATGGCCGCTGCCCTGGTCAGCGCGTCCATCCGGTGCAGCACGCCCTTGGGCTCGCCGGAGGTGCCGGAGGTGAACAGCAGCTGGGCCGGGGCGGCGGGCTCCGGACGCCGGGCGTCGATCCGGTCGCGGTCCGGGGCACGGCGTACGGCCTCGGCGAAGTCGTACCAGCTCGTCCCGGCCGTCTCCGGCGTCTCCTGTGGCGCTGCCTTTCCGCCGATCACCAGGACGTGTTCCACGGCGGGAGGTTCGTCCCTGTGGAGCAGCTCCGCCACTTCGGCCGGGTAGTCGCGGCCACGGAAGCTCGCCGGGACCACCAGCACCCGGGCCCGGGAGCGGCGCAGCATGAAGGCCGTCTCCCGCTGCCGCAGCATCGGCATCAGCGGGCAGCTGACCGCTCCGATACGGGCCACGGCCAGGGCGAGGGCGACGAACTCGGCCTGGTTCGGCAGCTGGTAGGCGACCGGCTCGCCGGGCCGTACGCCGAGGTCGAGCAGGAGCGTGGCGATCCGGTCGACCTGCTGGTCGAGGTCCCGCCAGGTCCAGCCCAGCTCCCGCCGCCCGTCGGTGCCCGGGTCGAACACGGCGGGGTCATCGGGACGGGTGTCGGCCCATCGGCGCAGGTGGTCCCCGATGAGGACGGTGGCGGTGCGGGCGGGCGCGGTGAATCCGGCCGGACCGGAGTCCGTCTGGCGGGCCTCCGCTTGGCGAGGCGTGCGGGCCTTCTCGGCCGTCTCCGCCTTCTCGCCCCTCTCGCCCTTCTCCACCGACACGTCCAGCCCGAGGCGGTTCATGTCGTCGAGGAAGCGCGGGTAGGAGATGCGGTAGGCGTTCGGGTAGGTCAGCCGGGTCTCACCGGCGGCCGCCGAGCCCGCGACGGCCAGCGACATGAGCACCCGGTGGTCGTTGTACGAGGAGAGATCCGCGCCGGTCAGCCGGTCCACACCGTGGCAGAGCAGCTGCTCGCCGCGCTGTTCGATCCGGGCGCCCATCTTGTTGAGCTGCGTCATCGCCGCGACTCTGTCGGACTCCTTGAGCCGGACGTGGCCGATGTTGTCGAACACGGTGGTGCCATCGGCCACCGACCCGAGCACGGACAGCATGGGCAGCATGTCGGGTACGGCCCGGCAGTCGATCCGTACGGGGTTCAGCCGCGTGCCCTCGTGGCGGACCCGGACCATGCCGGTCTCCGGGTCGGACATCATCGGCACGCCCATGTCGGCGAGGATATGCAGCACGTCCGCCTCGGGGTGGTCCACCTCGTGCGCGGGTACCGCGGGCAGGCCCCGGAACAGTACGTCGGCCGGGTGCAGCGCCGCCGCGGCCAGCCCGAACGCCGCCGAACCGACGTCCGGGGGCAGGACCACCGTGGCGGGGGTGGGCTGCTGGTCCGGGGCGATCTCGAACCGCCGCCCGTCCTCGGACACCTCGACGTACAGGCCGAACTGCTTCATCATCCGGACCGTCAGGTCCACGTAGGACCGTTCGTTGAACTCGCCCTCGACCGTGATCACGCTCGGCCCCGTCGCGAACGGCGCCACCAGCAGCAGCCCCGATATCCACTGCGAGAGGGTGCCCTGGATCCGTGCGTGGCCGCCCTTCGGACGGCTCGGCCGTACGGAGATCGGCGGGCAGCCGGTGGGCGAGTCAAGGTCGACGCCGAGGTCGGACAGCGCACGCAGCAGCGGGCCGATCGGACGCCGCTGGAAGTACTTCTGCCCCACGACGGTCACCGGCGACTCCGCCAGGCAGGCGAGTCCGGCGAGGAAGTAGAGCGTCGTGCCCGAACTCCCCACCGAGACCTCGGACTGCCGCGGGCGGTACGGACCGCCATGCACGACGAAGGCGTCACCGTCCACCTCGATCCGCGTACCGAGGCTCCGCAGCGCGGAGAGGGTGTGCCGCACATGGCCGGCGTCCGACAGCCCCACGATCCGGCTGACCCCCGGGGCGAGGGACGCCAGGATCAGGGCCCGGTGCGCATGATATTTCGAGGTAGGAACGGCGAGTTGTCCCGTAACCCGATCGGACAACCGCTTCACTAATAGCCGCAATTCCAGTCTCCAAATCCACTGGTTCATAAAGGATTTGCATCGCTTCCGCAGAGAAAGAGCTGCGAAGAAAGAGCTGCCACCTACCTCGAATTCATCGATCAGGTACCGAAGATTAGGGTAGCGGCCCGCGAGTCAGTTTGAAAACGATGACTTTCCCATGGCTGACATCACTGCCATCGATACCTGAGGCCGGAACACATCGAATGCGGAGACTTCCGCAGCGATTCGCCGGAGTGTCGAGCGAAGCCACTGCTGCGCGGGATCCGCCGCGGACTGTGGATGCCAGTACATTACTTCGGTCACGGTGGGCGTCGGCACCTCGATCTCGACCGCGCGAAGCCCGAGCGCCCGGCCGAACCTCTCGAACAGCTGCCGCTGTGTGATGGTGAACATCCGGGTTCCGGGCAGCATATGCAGGGCAGAGGTCAAGGTTTCCGTCGTGGCGACCGCGTTTCCCGACAGCGCGTTCTTCGGGAAACCCGTCTCGGCCTGATCCATGGCGGATCCGGTCACCCGCACATAGGGCAGGCGCACCATATGCTCGGCGGACAGCCGCTCACCGACATCGGGATGGTCATCGGTGACCACCCCGACGAAGTCGTCGCAGAGCAGTACGGCGCCGGGGAAAGCGGAGGTGCCGTCACTGGAAGCCGCCGCCTGCTGCCGCAGTACGAGGTCGCACTTCTTCGTGCGCAGCATGTCCAGGTGCCCGGCCTGCTGCCAGATCAGATTGATCCGCACCTGCGGCGCCAGGTCGGCCGCCTCTTCCAGCAGCGGCCCCATCAAGAGGACCGCCGAATAGTCGTCGGAGACCACCGTGAAGGTCCGCCGGGCGGAGGCGGGGTCGAAACTCGCCGTACCGCCCAGCAAATACCCGATCTGTGACAGGACTTCTTCAAGCTGCTTCTCCAGGGATTCCGCCAGGGGGCTGAGCGCCCAGTCACGGCCGTCCCTGAGCAACAGCGGGTCGTCGAAGACGCGACGCAGCTTGGCCAGCGCGGTACTCATCGTCGGCTGGCCCACGGAAAGCCGCTCCGCAGCCTTCGTGACGCTTCGCTCGACGAGGAGCGCCTGCAGTGGCACCAGCAGATTCAGGTCCATCGTGGCCAGATTCGGGGTCCTCATCGCTTCTTGGCCACGATGTGCCGGTAGCTGTCGACCGGCGGCATGAACTGCGCCGGCAGGAGGCCCATCTTCTTCAGCAGCTTGGTGGAGCGGCTGTCGTAGTAACCGGCGAAGGAACCGCCGACGGCCTCCGGCCCCACCCGCTTGGCCATATGACGCTGGACCATACCCATCCGCTGCCCCTGCAGCGCCTTGTGGAAGGAGCCGTCGGGAGCCAGCCGCCGGTGAACCGCGGCCCTGACCTCCGCCGAGATATCACGCTCGTGAATCCATTCCAGACCGAGGTCCTTCTCCTTCAACTCCTGCATGTGCGCATGCCGTTGCGTGGTGAACAGATCGACGTGCGAGAAGTAGCCGCCCGGCTTGAGAACCCGCGCGACCTCGGCGAGGAACTTCTCCAGGTTAGGATAGTTGTGCGCGCTCTCGATGTTGAGGACGACATCGAATTCCCCGTCCTCGAAGGGAAGGTTCTCCGCGTCGCCCTGGACGTAGCTCAGCCCGTCCCGGGAGAGCGAGGCATTGGCCCGCTTGACGGCTTGCTCCGACAGGTCGAGGCCGACCATTCCGGCCGCCTTGGTGACGCGGGAGAGGAAGTTCAGCCCTTCGCCCAGACCGCAGCCGACCTCCAGCACGGACTTTTCCGCGAAGTCGTCCAGATCGAAGGGTACCTGCTTGAGCGCGAAGAAATACAGCTCCTCGGAGAAACCGTCGGTGTCATAGTTCAGGAAATCCGGGATCCTCGCGTTCATCTCCTTGGCGATCTGGTCGTCATGAAATCCCCAGTTCCACAGGATTCCCTTCTTCGACATCTGCGCCTGCAGGTCGTAGCTGGTGGCGATGTTGTTCTTGAGCTTCCCGTCCTTGGCGTCCCCCCGGTTCCGTTCACCGTTCAGGTTGATCTCGTTGACGCTCGTGAACAGTCCGTACATATCCTCGCGTGTACCCATGGTCTTCCTCTCTTGCTGTGGTTACTCGGTGGGGGCGGGCGCCTGGTCCCGGAGCTGGCGGCGGAGTTCGTCGACCAGCGGGCCCATTTCATCGGCGTGCTCCGCCGCGCCGAAGGCGTTGAAATCCGGGCGTATCAGAAGGGCCGTCACACCGGCCCCGGCCAGATAGGGCAGATAGCGGTCCTCGATATCGACCACGGTGTCGGCGTCCAGGCCCTCCGGCGCGGTGCCGTGGGGCAGCACATGGACGATCCGGGTGCCGAGGCCTTCGAGGAACTCCCGCTGCCCGGTGTCGAGGTGAGGCCTCGGGTCGACCGATGCCAGCAGCACGAACCCGAGCCCGATCACCTCGTCGAACGGGCCGGTGCGGTCCCCGCTCGCCACCCGGGCCTGGGGGGTCAGGGCACCGGCCGGGCGGATCGGCGTGCCCTCCGCCGTGCGGTGCAGCAGCCCCTCGGACAGCGGGATCGGCGTCGACATGGGCAGGGCCGTCACACCGCTGCGTTCCCGCCCGGCAAGCATGATCGCGTCACGGTCGGCGGCCGCGACGGGGTCGGTGACACAGATGACCTTGCCCAGTTTCACCGAGGTGGTGATGGCGTTCTGGACGTGCGCGCGCCGTTCGGCGGTGTAGGTGTCCAGCAGCCGCTCATCCGCGAGCCCGCGCAGCACGAGGTCGAGTTTCCAGGACAGATTGGCCACGTCCCGGAATCCCGAGCACATTCCCTGCCCGGCGAACGGGGGCATCAGGTGGGCGGAGTCCCCGGCGAGCAGCAGCCGTCCGGCGCGCCACTGCCCGGCCCAGCGCGCCTGGAAGGTGTAGACGGCGTGGCGTTCCAGCGTCGCGTCCTCGGGGCCGATGTCGAACATCGCGAGCATGCGCCAGAGGGTCTCGGTCTTCTTCAGCTCGTCGATGCTCTCGCCGGGCAGCCGCATGAACTCGAAGCGGCGGTGTCCCGGTCCGGCGGACACGGCGGTCCTGGGCCGGGCCGGGTCGCAGATCTGCAGGTTGTTCGGCTGGAACGCGCGCGGCTCGTTCAGCACCACATCGCAGATCAGCCAGTCGTAGAAGAACCCCAGGTCGGTCAGCGAGGTTTCCATGCACTCGCGCACGAAGCTGTTCGCGCCGTCGCATCCGATGACCCAGCGTGCGGTGAGGGTGCGCTCGTTCGCGTCGGTGTCCTCCGCGACGATGCCGACGTGATCCCCGTGGTCCTCCAGCTCCACCACCTCATGCCCGCGGATCACCTGGAGGTTCGGGAAGTCCTCGCCCCGGGTGATGAGGGTCGACTCCAGCCCGGGCTGATACATCGCCGTGGCCTGGGGCCAGCCGCAGTGGCCGTCCGCCGCGCTCTCCATGTAGACCAGCGTTTCGCCCGCCGCGTTGCGCCAGCCGTAGTCCCGGGAGTTCTCTCCCACCTTGTCCAGGAACTGCCCGATCCCCGTGGTGGCGAGGATCCGGGCGGCCTCGTCGTCGAAGCCGACGGCACGTGGCATGGGGTAGGGCTCGGGCCAGCGCTCGATGACCGTCACCCGCCAGCCGCGCTGGGCCAGCATGATCGACAGCACCTGGCCGACCGGCCCGTAGCCGATGACGGCCACGTCGGCGTCGGGTCGCATCGTCGTCTCCATCTCGCCCGGCCCTCAGCCGTTCCCGGCCAGGATGTCCTTGACGACGCTGTCGTACTCGGCCGGATCGATCAGGGTGCGGATCTTCTCGTGGCCGTCCTCGACCCGCAGCAGCCGCTTCCCGGTCAGCACCAGCTGGCCGTTGGGCAGTGCGCGTCCGCGCAGCGCGGTGCCCGCGAACAGCGAGTCGCTGACGACCTCGCCCACGCCCGTGGCCTCCGGGCTGTCCCACTCGGCCACCTCGCGGGGCCGGAGTTCGAAGCGGTAGACCGGCCGCCACTCCCCGGTCCGGTCCTTGCGTTCCAGGACGTGGTAGGCGCCTTGTCCGGTCAGCCGGTAGTCGCATCCGTACTGGTGGCTAACCTCGTCGGACACCCGCAGCGGCTCCAGGTACGACGGCCCGGCGAAGCCCACGTCGACCAGCCAGATGTCGCCGTCGAGCCGCACACAGCCGAAGGTGTGCTCCAGGTCGGGGCCGAACCGGCCGTTCGGCCACCGCTGCGAGGCCGCCAGCAGCTCGACCTCGTAGCCCAGGTCCGCGAGCAGTCGGCGGAAGAGGCCGTTGAGGTCATGGCACACTCCCCCGTTGCCGTTCACCACGATGTCGGCGAACGCCTGGTCGACGTCGATGTCGACCACGTTCCGGAAGCCGGTGAAGCTGTTGATGAAGTGGCTGCTGTCGTACGCCACCGACATGAGGTGTCCCTTGTGCAGCGCCCGTAAGGTCTCGATGGTGGGCTCGGGCTCCCCCGTGAAGCCGATGCGGCGCAGATAGGTGTCGACCTCGAACATGCGGTTTTCTCTTTTCCCTTGGGTCGTCACGCGGTCACGTCGTCCCACTTGACCAGCAGTTCGCGCAGCCGCGTGACCACGAGTTCGCGCGTCATGTCGTCGTCCTGCGCGGCCCTCGACATGGCGGATTCCAGCTTGTCCAGCTCCTCCGCCACGGACGCCGGTGTGACGGCGAGACCGGGCTGCAGCGCTTCCAGCATGGTGTCGGCGATCATGCCCGCGGTGGGCTGATCGAAGATCAATCCGGGGGGCAGCTCCAGCCCGGACAGCTGGTTCAGCCGGTTGCGCAGCTCCAGCCCGGTCAGCGAGTCGAATCCGATGTCCAGCAGGGCGACACCATCGCGCACCAGGTCCCGTTGCGCGTGTCCCAGCACGCTC
Organism: Streptomyces sp. NPDC059850; assembly: GCF_042731515.1. Taxonomy (NCBI): domain Bacteria; kingdom Bacillati; phylum Actinomycetota; class Actinomycetes; order Kitasatosporales; family Streptomycetaceae; genus Streptomyces; species Streptomyces sp. NPDC059850. The sequence continues at coordinate 4,135 of NZ_JBHWJI010000006.1, read as the reverse complement.
GCGGCCTCGGCGCACACCACCTCGACCAGCGTCCGGTGTTGTTCCGGCGCGGCCAGCCCCGTCAGCCGGGACAGCAACTCCGAGGCGTCGCGCTCGCGTTCCTCCGCCCCGGCGGGCTCCGCCGCCGTGAGCGCGGCCACCTCGGGCAGACCACGCAGCAGCGGCCGGTCCCGTGCGACCAGATAGGAGGGCGCGAACCGGGTCCAGTCGATGTCCGCCACCACCAGGTGGCCTTCGTCCGCGTCCATCGCCTGGGCCAGGGCCGATACGGCGGGCCGGGGCGCCATGAGCCCCACTCCGGCGTCGGTGAACTCGCCCGCCACGGACGCGTCGACCATGCCCCCACCGGCCCAGCCGCCCCAGGCCACGGCGGTGGCGGGGCGCCCAGCCGCCCGGCGGCGGCGGACGAGCGCCTCCACGAAGGCGTTCGCGGAAGCATAGGCGCTCTGCCCGGCGGCGCCCCACACGGCGGCGCCGGAGGAGAACACCACGAAGGCGTCGAGTTCATGGTCGGCCAGCAACTCGTCCAGATGCGCCGCACCGGCCACCTTCGCCAGGCCCACCCCGGCGAACCGCTCGATGGTGGTGTCGGCGAGCCGCCGTGGTTCCTGCGCGACCCCGGCCGCGTGGAACACGGCGGTCACGGGGTGGCCGTCCGGCACATCGGCGATCAGCCCGGCCAGCGCCGCGCGATCGGACACGTCGCAGGCCTCGATGGTGACGCGTGCGCCGAGCGCGGTCAGCTCCGCCTCAAGTGCGGCCGCGCCATCGGCGTCCCGCCCGCGACGGCTGAGCAGCAGCAGATGTTCGGCGCCCCGACCGGCGGCCCAGCGCGCGACATGGGCACCGATACCGCCCGTACCGCCAGTGATGAGGACCGTACCGCGCGGCGTCCACGGCGACGACGGCACCGCGTCCGCACCGGCCCTGGCCCGTTCCAACCGGCGCGCGAACACGCCCTCCGGGCGGATCGCCACCTGGTCCTCGCCGTCCACGCGGTCCACGCGGTCCCCGACGTCCGCGCCGTCCGCCCCGTCCGCCCCGTCCGCCCCGGACACGATCGCGACCAGGTGTTCCCGCGCCCGCTGGTCGGGCTCGGCGGGCAGGTCGACGAGACCGCCCCACGTCTGGGGATGGTCGAGCGAGAGCACCGTGCCCAGGCCCCACATCATGTGCCGGTACGGGCTCGTCAGCTCGCCGTCGTCCCTGACGGCCACCGCACCCGCCGTCACACACCACAGCGGCGCCGTGATGTCCCGGTCGCCGAGCGCCTGCACGAGCGTCACGGTCGCGGCGAGTCCGGCCGACAGGGTGGGATGCGGGTGGTACGGACGATCGTCCAGGGCCAGCAGGGACACCACCCCCGACAGGCCGCCCGCCACGGTGGCGAGTTCCGCGCCGATGAGATCGGCCAGCGCCTGACGCTCCTCCTGGTCCACCGTTACGCGCAGCACCTGGCCGCCGCTCTCGGCGAACGCGCCGTCGACGGACTTCACCAGCGGGTCGTCGTATCCGGCGGGCACCACCAGAAGCCAGGTGCCTGTGCTGGTGGCTGCCGCTGGCGCGGCGATCGGCTGCCACACGATGCGATAGCGCCACCCGTCGACCATCGACTGTTCCTGTCGACGGCTGCGCCACGAGGACAAGGCGGGCAGAACCTCATCCAGCGCCGCCGTCTCGACGTTGAGCGTCTGCGCCAGGGCGTGGGTGTCGCCGCGCTCGACAACCTCCCAGAACTCGGTGTCGGAGTCGGTGGTGTGGGGTTCCGGGTCGGCCTCGCCTTCGAGCCAGTAGCGCTGGCGCTGGAAGGCGTACGTGGGCAGGTCGACGCGGCGGGCGTCCGCGCCCGCGTCCGCGAACACCTGTGTCCAGTCGACCGCGATGCCGCGCGTGTGCAGCCGTCCTACGGCGGTGAGCAGCGCCCGGCGCTCATCGGACACATCGCGGCGCAGCGACGGTACGCCACCCTCGCCCGCCATCGCGGTCAGGACACCATCCGGGCCCAGCTCCAGGAATGTGACCACGCCCTGCCCCCGCAGGGTCTCCACTCCATCGGCGAACCGGACAGTGCCACGGACGTGCTCGACCCAGTACTCCGGCGAACACAGCCGCTCGGGCTCGGCCAGCTCACCGGTCAGGTTCGACACCACCGGCAGTCGCGGCGCGGCGTAGCTCAGCCCGGCCACGACCTGGCGGAAATCGTCGAGCATCCCGTCCATCAACGGCGAGTGGAAAGCGTGCGACACCCGCAGCTTCTTCACCCGGCGGCCCTCAAAACGTCCCGTCAGGGCGAGAACGGCGTCTTCCGCACCCGACACTACGAGCGATGTCGGTCCGTTGATCGCCGCGATACTCACGCCCTCGGTCAGCAGCGGGGCGACCTCATCCTCGGTGGCCTCGACAGCGACCATCACGCCGCCCTCGGGCAGGGCCTGCATCAAACGGCCCCGCGCCACCACCAGCGCCGCCGCATCCTCCAGCGACCACACGCCCGCCACGAACGCCGCCGCGACCTCGCCGATCGAATGCCCCGCAACGAAGTCCGGCCGCACACCCCACGACTCGACCAGGCGGAACAGCGCCACCTCGATGGCAAACAGTGCGGGCTGGGCGAATCCAGTCTGATCCAGCGGCTCGGACTCCCCGAACACCACCTCCTTCAGCGACCGCCCCAGCAGAGCATCCACGGCCCCGCAGACCTCGTCGAACGCTTCGGCGAAGACCGGATACGACGCGTACAGCCCACGCCCCATCCCGATCCGCTGCGACCCCTGGCCCGTGAACAGCACACCCAACCGGCCAGAGACCACTTCCTCACCACGCACGGCGGACAGCGCGTCCCGCGCCTCGTCTGCGGACTCCGCCACCACCACCGCTCGGTGATCAAGCCGCGCCCGTGACGTGGCCAGCGCAACGCCCAGATCAGCAAGGCTCACGTCGCGGTCGGAGTCCAGATACGACGCCAGCCGTTCCGCCTGTGCTCTCAGCGCATCCGCAGACTTCGCGGACACCACCAACGGCACGGGACCATCGGACACCGCAGGCTCAGCAGCCTCTTCCTCGACGGATTCGAGAATCACATGCGCGTTGGTCCCGCTGATGCCGAACGAGGACACCGCCGCCCGCCGGGGCCGGTCCAGCTCCGGCCACTCACGCGCCTCCGTCAGCAGCTCCACCGCACCGGCGGACCAGTCGACCTTCGGCGACGGCTCATCGATGTGGAGGGTCTTGGGCAGCACACCGTGCCGCATCGACTCCACCATCTTGATCACACCAGCCACCCCCGCAGCCGCCTGCGCATGCCCGATGTTCGACTTCAGCGAACCCAGCCACAGCGGACAATCCGCCGCACGCTCCTGCCCGTACGTCGCAATCAGCGCCTGCGCCTCGATCGGGTCGCCCAGCGACGTACCCGTCCCATGCGCCTCCACCACGTCCACATCGGCCGCCGACACACCCGCGCTGGCGAGGGCCTGCCGGATCACTCGCTGCTGCGACGGGCCGTTCGGCGCCGTGATGCCGTTCGACGCACCGTCCTGGTTCACCGCGACGCCCCGTACCACGGCCAGGACCTGGTGCCCGTTCGCCCGCGCGTCCGACAACCGCTCCAGCAACAGCAGCCCGACACCCTCGGCCCACGCCGTACCGTCCGCGCCCGCCGCGAACGACTTGCACCGACCATCCGGAGCAAGACCACGCTGCCGCGAAAACTCGACGAAACTCCCCGGCGTCGCCATCACCGCGACACCACCGGCCAGCGCCAGCGAACACTCACCCGACCGCAGCGCCTGCACGGCGGAATGCATCGCCACCAACGACGACGAACACGCCGTATCCACCGTCACCGCCGGGCCCTCAAAGCCGAACGTGTACGCCACCCGGCCGGTGATGAAGCTGCCCGCGTTGCCGTTGCCCAGGAAGCCTTCCAGCTCGTCCGGTACGCGCTTCACCATGGTGCCGTAGTCGTGGTACATGGCGCCTGCGAAGACGCCGGTCCGGCTCCCGCGCAGCGAGGTCGGGTCAATGCCCGCCCGCTCCAGCACCTCCCACGACACCTCCAGCAGCAACCGCTGCTGCGGATCCATCGCCAACGCCTCACGCGGACTGATCCCGAAAAACCCCGGATCAAACTCAC
>NZ_JBHWJI010000005.1:0-253145 GCF_042731515.1 Streptomyces sp. NPDC059850 | reverse complement strand
TCGGCGTTCTCCGAGAGGAAGCCGTAGCCGGGGTGGACGGCGTCGGCGCCGGACTCGGCGGCCGCGGCCAGCACCTTGGCCTGGTCCAGATAGCTGGCCGCCGGGGTGTCACCGCCCAGCGCATAGGCCTCGTCCGCCGCGCGCACATGAACGGCGTCCCGGTCCGGATCCGCGTAGACGGCTACGCTCGCGATCCCGGCATCCCGGCAGGCACGGGCAACACGGACAGCGATCTCGCCACGATTGGCGATGAGCACCTTCTGCATGCTCTCTCTTCCCTCTTCAGAAGTTGCCGTCCGGCACGGACGGTCAGGTAGCTACCCCAGGGCCCGCTTGAGGAAATCCAGTACCACGCTCGCGTAGCCTTCGGGATCGCTCTGCAGCCCGAGCAGATGCTCGGCTCCCGGCAGGACGTGCGTCTCGGCCTGGGCATAGCGCTCGGCCAGCGCGTCCACCGAGGAGGGCGGCACGATCGCATCGTGCTCGCCCGACATGAACAGGAGTGGGATCTTGGCGAACTTGCCGGTCGCGGGCGGTGGCCATTGGGCACGCAGCATGGCGGGGCCCAGGGCGCACAGGGCCCGGGTCACCACGGAACGGGACGGTTCGCCGCTCAGCATCGGCGGCATCGGCAGCGCCTCCGACTCCAAGTACTTGCGCAGCAGCGGCGCCACGTCGTGCCCCGGGCCGCTGTCGCACACGAGCGCGTCGAACTCGAACCCGTCGTGGGTCAGCGCCCACATGGCCGAGAAGCAGGAGAAGGAGAAGCCGTAGACGGCGATACGCGCCGTGGCGTACCCCTGCTTGCCGCGCAGCCAGGACACCACCGAGGTGACATCGCTCGCGAACCGGTCACCGAGCCCGAACAGCGCCCGGTCGTCGCTGCTGGCCCCGTGGTTGCGGTGGTCGAACAGACAGACCGTGTACCCGGCGTCGTGCAGGAACTTGGCGTGCCCGAGGCTGTGGTCCTTGCCCGCCCCCATGCTGTGGCCGAGCACCACGACCTTCTCGGTGGAGCCGGGGCAGAGCCAGGCGTGCACCCGCTTCCGGCGGCCGAGCGGGATCTCCAGGTCGGTGCAGGGCAGCCCGTGGTCCCGGGGGTGGTCCCGCTGGACGCGGTTCCGGGGATGGAAGGCGAGATACGCCAGCGACGCCCCGTACAGCGGGGCTATCGGCAGTGCCGCGACCGAGAGGGCGCGGGACCCCAGCGAGGGTGGCCGCACCGGCGTCCGGGGTGGTGGCTCGGGCATCGGCGTCCTCCAGGAGGGGGTGGAGTGTCCGTCGGCGGTCAGGGCGGTCTCGTCTCGGTCGGTGCCGTGCGGTAGGGCAGCGGGGCGGGTGCGTAAGGATGACGTAAGGATGACGGCTACCAGGGGGTACGGGCGGTCACCCGCACCCCCCGGCGTGGCCCTGGTCACCGGAGCGCGCGGCCACGAAGTCCGCGCCGTCCGGTGGTGCGGGAGCAGAGGGGTCGAGGGGCGTCGGCGCGGCGCGGGAGCGGACCGCCTCGGCGAACGCCGGGAGCCGGTCCACGCCCCAGTACTTGTCGTAGCCGAGCAGGAAGAACGGCACGCCGAACGCCCCGTCCCGGCTGAGGTTCAGCAGCGCCCGGAGCCCGCGCCCGGCGCGCAGTTCCGGGTCGTCGGCGGCGCCCGCCATCCGGTCGGCCACCGCGGCGGGAAGGCCCAGGTCCGCTGCGATCTCCGCGATGACCTCGCGGTCGCAGATGTCCCGGCCCTCCTTCCAGCGGGCCCGGTAGATCCGCTCGATGTACGCCGGGCCGCACCCCGCGTCCAGAGCGAAAAAATACGCCAGATGCGGTACTTCCCAGACCGGGTCCCGGTCCACCGGCCAGGTGACGGCGAGACCCCGGTCGGTGGTCAGGCGGCGCACGTCCTGAAGGATGTAGAGGTGTTTGTCGCGTGACATCGCCGTGTACGGAAAGGACCGCTGGTGCTCGGCCATGCGGCGCTCGCCGTCCGCGTCCGGTTCCCACCAGGGGTGCCATTCCACCACCTGTGCGACATCCGGAAAGCGGTCCATCAGATCACGGTAGGCGATCCAGCTGTACGGACTGCGGAAATTGAAATAGAACCGCGGCACCCTACTGCGCCTGGCCGTCATGTTCGTCCCCCTTCACCGGGACCGTTCGGATCGCTCCGCCCACCGCCCGCTCACTCGCTCGCTCAGATCACAATGCCACCGTCGACCTGGAACACCGCTCCGGTCACATACTCCGCCCCGACCAGGTACGCGACCATGTCGGCGACCTCCTCCGGGCGTCCGAAGCGGCGCAGCGGGATGCTCGCTTCCGCTTCCTTGCGCACACTCTCGGACAGCGCCGCCGTCATATCCGTCTCCACGAAGCCCGGCGCGACCACATTGGCCCGGATGCCGTACCGTCCGACCTCCTTGGCGAGCGATTTGGTGAAGCCGATGATCCCGGCCTTGGAAGCCGCGTAATTCGACTGTGCCGCATGGCCGTGTACGCCCGCTACCGAGGAGATGTTGATGATGCATCCGGACTTGCGTTTCATCATGCCGAATACCACCGAACGGCATATGTGGTACGTGCCGTCCAGGTTGACTTCCATGACGCCCCGCCATTCCTCGTCCTTCATCAACAGCAGCGGATTGTCCCGCGCGATGCCCGCGGACACCACCGCCACGTCGATGGGGCCGAGCCGGTTCTCGGTGAACGCCACCAGCTCGCGCACCGCGTCCGCGTCCCGTACGTCCGTCTGCCGCCCGACGACGAGACCGCCGCCCCGCCCGGCGGCCTCCTCCTCCAGGGCGCGGGCCGCGTCGGGGCTGGACTGATGGCAGAACGCCACGTCGAAACCGTCCCGGGCCAGCCGCAGCACGGTCGCCCGGCCGATGCCCCGGGAGCCGCCGGAGACGAGGGCCACCTTGCTCTGCGCGTCGGACATGGTGTTACGTCACCTCTCCTGCCGGGGCCTTGAGTTCCGCCGCCGGACGCATCGTCATCACGAGCCGCCCGACGGTGAGCACGGTCGCGCCCCCGACCAGGCTCTCCCCCTCGAACATGTACGTCTCCCCGACTTGGCGGGCCAGCCGGACGTGGTGTTCGACCACATCGCCGGGGAGGACCGGGCGGTGGTATTCGGCGTCGGTGACCCCGCCGAGCAGCATCGCCATGCCCTCCAGGACGTCCGGGTTGGGGTTCTCCCAGGCCACCAGCACCCCCGCCACATGGCACCAGGATTCGAGGAGCACCGTCCAGGGGTAGTGGTAGGCCTCGGCGGGAGCGTCGTCCGGGACGGCCTCGTACCAGGGTTCGTTGCAGGTGACGGCCTTGAGCCCACAGGCTCGCTCGCCGGGGACCAGTTCGGTGACCCGGTCGATCAGCAGCATGGGGTAGCGGTGCGGCAGCACCCGCTTGATCTCGTCCACGGTGATCATCCGATGGCCTCCTTCGCGGCGCGGGCCGTGAAGCGCAACCGGACGCGGGCGGCGAGCCCGCGCTCGGTGGTGGCCTCGGCCCGGCAGCGCCAGCCGCCCGCCCCCGCGTCTCCCCGCTCGTCCCGTAACCAGGTGAACTCGCAGCTCAGGGTGGAGCCGGGGAAGACCGGGCCGAGGAAGCGGGCGGACTCGACCGCCGCCAGGACGCCCCCGGGCTCCGGCAGCGTGGCGAGGGCGCCGCGCTGGACGTACTCGACGACGCACACCCCGGGGAAGATCGGGAAGCCGGGGAAGTGACCGGCGAACACCTTCTCCGTTCCGGCGATCACGACCGCGCACCGGGCGGGCCGCTCCCCCGGCACCCCGGGGTCGACCACCTCCAGGGTGCCGTCGACCGGTCCGCACGCGGTCGCCGTCACCTCACTTCTCCAGCTTCGCGGCGAGCAGGTCGTACACCTTCCGGAGCGTGGTGATGCTCTTCATCTCCTTCTCCTCCAGCTTCACCGCGTATTTCTTCTCCAGCTCGACCATGACCTCCAGGGCCATGAGCGAGTCGACGCCGAGGTCCTTGACGAAGTCGGCCTCGTCGGTCACCTCCTCCTCTTCCACATCGAGGACTTCCGCGACGAAGGTGCGCAGTTCGTCGAGGTCCAGCGCGGCGGTGGCGTCGGCCATCGGGGGTTCCTTCCGCTCTCGGGTCGGGGGTCTTCGGGGGGTCGTACGCGCGGTGAGCGCGGCGGGCGACTCGACCGGGACGGTCGCCGCGCCCTTCGCGATCCGGCGGATCATTCCGGTCAGCTGGCGGCCGGGGCCCAGCTCCACGAACCGGGCGCAGCCCAGCTCGTCCGCGAGGGTCCGTACGCACTCCTCCCAGCGCACCGGGCTGGTGAGCTGGGCGAGTTCGCGGTCCCGCCACCGCTCGCCGCCCCGGTGGGGGCGCGCGTCCACATTGGCCACGACGGGGGTGTGCGCGGGCGCGAACTCCACGGTGGCCAGCGCCGCGCGCAGTTCATCCGCCGCATCGGCCATGAGCGGGCTGTGGAACGCGCCGCCGACGGCGAGCCGGACCACCTTGCCCCCGCCCTCCGGGGCCAGCGCGGCGAACCGGTCGACGCCCTCGGCGGTGCCGGAGACGACGAGGTTGCCGGGCGCGTTGATGTTGGCGAGCCACACGTCCGGCCCCTCCGCCCGCACCCGCCCGGTCAGCGCGTCCACGGCTTCGGCGTCCAGCCGGACGACGGCCGCCATGGTGCCGGGCGAGCGGTCGGCGCACCGGCGCGTGGCGCGGCCACGGGCGGCGACCAGCCGGGCCGCGTCGGCGAGCGGCAGCGCCCCGGCCGCGTACAGGGCGGTGTACTCGCCGAGGCTGTGACCGGCGCACGCGGCCACCTCGCCCAGCAGCCCGGCGGCGGCCGCCTCCTGGTGGACGATCACCTGGTACCCGAAGACGGCGAGCTGGGCCAGGTCGGTGCGGCGCAGCGTGTCGTCGTCGGCCGTCAGCAGCAGCTCCCCGACATCGACGCCGGTGTGCTCGGAGATCTCGGCCACGAGCGGCCAGGACGCCGTGTCCCGCCATGCCCCGCCCATGCCCGCCTTCTGGGCGCCCTGCCCGGGGAAGACCAGCGCGGTGCGTACCCCGTCGCTCGTGCTCATCGGCCGTTCACCTGGTCCGCAGCAGGGCCGCGCCGACCACGCCGTCCCGGTCGACCGTGGTGATCAGGGCGGGGCTGCCGGGGGCGATCTCGCCGCGTTCGGCGAGCGCGAGGACGGCCGCGATCTGGAAGGCCGCCGAGGCGGCGCAGGTGTCGCCGATCGCGTCGGCCGTCGCCACCCGCAGCGGCTGGTGGTCGCCGAGGACATCGGCGAGCGCGGCCCGCTCGGCCTCGCCCTCGGCGCCGGGCGCCTGGGAGTCGGCGAGGGCCGCCACCTCACCGGGCGCGATGCCGGTACCGTCCAGCAGCCGCTTCACCGCGTCGGCCAGCGCCGTACGGGCAGCCGCCGGGTTCGCGGCGAAGCCGAACTCCACGCCCTCGACGTCGGCGAGCCCGCCGCGACCGTGCTCGCGGGCCTCGTCGGCGGTCTCCAGCAGCCAGACCGCGGCGCCCTCGCCGAGCACCGCGCTCGCGTCGTCGTCGGCGCGGGTGTGCCACTCCAGCCAGGCGCGGGCGGAGGTGAACTCCTCGACCGCCCCGCACAGCACGGTGCGGGCGCGCCCGGCGCGCTGGAGCCGCAGCGCGTACCGCAGGGTGAGCAGCCCGGCGGCGCGGCCGCCCGCGAGGGTGGCGTTGGGGCCCTTGAGGCCGTGCCAGATGGCGGACTGGCCCGCCGCGCAGTTCATCACCGTGTTGGGGAACCGGGCCGGGTCCACGAAGAAGGGCTTGGCGCTGACCAGCGAGTCACGGGTGAAATCCATGATGGACTGGGCGCTTCCGGTGCTGGTGCCGAGCGCCAGCCCGGTGTGCTCGCCGACGCCCGGCAGCCGCTCGGCCCCCTCCCGCTCGCTGGAGAGCAGCTGGCGGATCGCGGTGACGGCGAGGCCGGTGACCCGGTCCATGGAGCGGGTGTTCTTGCGGCCGAGGATCTCCCGGATGTGGAAGTCCGGGACGAGACAGGCCGTACGGAACGGAACCGACCACTCCTCGGGGTCCAGCGGCTTCCCGGTGCCACGGCCGGACCGCAGCCCGCCGCTGAAGTCCGCGGCCCGCAGCCCCAGGGGCGATACGGCGGTCCACGCGGAGATGACCGGGCGGACCGCGGCGGGGGCGTTGACCATCGGTACTCCTTCGGTAAGGGCGGTAGCGGCCCGGGGGCCGGACGGGGTGCTCACAAGAACCACACCTGTTCGTAGGAGGGCCATCGCGCGGCGAGCCCGTGCGCGTCGATCACCTGGACGCCGGGCAGCAGCCGGTCGGCGGCGGTGCGCCCCAGCGCGGCCAGGTCGGGCCGCTCGACCAGTACGGTCACCCCGGCGTCGAGCACCTTCGTCACGGACGCGCGCGGATCGGGCAGCGTGTCGAGGGTGCGCCCGCCGAGCCGCAGCGGCGGCTGCGGGGCGGTGCGCAGGGCGTAGCCGACGGCGGGGCCGCGCAGCGCCAGATCGCAGCCGCCGCCGCTCTGCCGGTGCAGATCGGGGACGACGTAGAGGGCGTCCGCGAACTGGGTCTCGACCGAGCCTCGGTACGCCTTCTCCATGATCAGCAACCAGCGCGCCTGATCTTGCATCGTTCAGCACACCCCCATGACCAGGGCCTTGTCCGCCGCCTTGACGTGTTCGGCGAACAGGAACGGGGACCGCTTGCTGACCTGGGGGATCTGCTCGGCCGCGCCCCGGTCGTCGGCGCAGAAGCGGCAGACGTACCAGTAGAGCCGGTCCGGGTGGTCGGCGAGCAGATCGCGGACGATCAGCGCGGTGGACGGGTGGCGGCGCTCCAGGTCGGTGAGGTCGCGCGGCTTGGTGTCGCCGAGGGCCGCGCTGGTCAGCCCGGTGGCGTCGCCGCAGGTCCAGATCTGCACCCGGGCCCCCCGGTCGAGCAGCGCAGTGGCCAGCCGCAGCGCCGAGGTGACCAGATCGCTCTGGTGGGGCGCGCCGAAGAGGTTGAGCAGCACATCGGTGGCGGGGATCGGCCGGGCCATCAGTGCCACACCGCCCGCACCTGGGGTTCCAGCAGCTTGGCGGCCACGTCGTCCATCTCCACCATGCGGACGTCGGCGGCGAGATCGGCGGCGGGCAGGGCGCGCTGGGCGGCCGAGAAGGTGTCCACCCACACCTCGCCGCCGTCGCGCAGAAGGGTCACGATGCCGGGCGCGGCGCCGGGGAGGGCGGCGGTGACGCCGTTCTCGACGAGGAACAGCACCACCCGGTGGCCGTCCCCGGCCAGCCGTGCCGCGTCGCCGACGAAGCGCTCGCAGGCGGGGCCGGTCTGCGGGCCGCCGCTCTCGATCAGCAGATGGTCCGTCATGTCAGCAGCTCACCGCCGTCCACGCCGATCACATTGCCGGTGATCCAGGAGGAGTCGGTGCGGGACAGCAGGGAGACCGCCTCGGCGACGTCCTCGGGGCGGGTGAGCCGCCCGTGCGGGTTGAGGTCCCGGGCGTATTCGGCGAGCCGTTCGCTGCCGGGGATGCGCTCCATGGACGGGGTCGGGGTGACCCCGGCGCGCAGCGCGTTGACGGCGATGCCCGAGGGGGCGAGTTCCAGGGCGAGTTGGCGTACGTGGGACTCCAGCGCGGCCTTGGCGGCGGAGACGGCGCCGTAGTGCGGCATCACGCGGGTGGATCCGGCGGAGGTCATCGCGTAAACCTTGGCGCCCTGGCGCAGCAGGCCCGCGGTGAACAGGTCCTGGGTCCAGTAGACGAGGGAGTGCGCCATCACGTCGAGCGTCATGTTCAGCTGGCGGGAGGTGAGGCTGCCTTCGCCGTCCGGGGTGACGTACGGCAGCAGGGTGCCGAACGCGAGGGAGTGGACCAGGACGCGGACGCCCTTGCCGCCGGTCAGCTCCGCGATTCGGGGCAGCAGTTCCTCGCGGGTGCGGGCGGAGGCGGCGTTGGCGTTGAAGAAGTGCGCCTCGACGCCGTGTCCCCGCATCTCCTCCTGGGCGACGGCCGCCTTCTCCTGTCCCTCGGCGGTGTCGAAGTGGACGCCCAGGACGCCGACGCCCGCGCGGGCCATCTCGTGCGCGATGGCCAGGCCCATGCCGCTGGAGGCTCCCAGCACCAGGCACCACGATCCTTCGAGTGAGGTGATCATCGGCCGCTCGCCCTCCGTGGTCCGTTCATCGGCTCACCGCTTCCGCGCCGCCCGGCGTGACCAGGCAGACGGCGGCGTTTCCCTCGGCCGCCGCGGTGACGACGGCGTGTGCGTGGTCCGGGGCGTCGCGCAGGGCGGCGGCGATGTGGGCCATCGGCGCCAGGCAGCCCGCGCCCGCCGGGACGCGTTCGGCCTCCTTGAGCGCGGCCGCGACCGCCTCGCCCACCGGGGAGCCGTCCAGGACGGCGGTGACGGTCAGTGGGGTGCCCGGCTGGTGGCCGAGGGCGGCGAGCGCGTCCCGCAGCGCCGCCGCGGCCTCCCCGGGCCCCTCGGCCGAGGCGGCGAGGGCGGGCGGCAGGAAGAACGTACGGACACCGACGCGGCCGTACGAGCGTCCGCCGCGCTCCGCGACGGCCGCCGCGGGCTCCAGCAGCAGCGCGACGGCACCGGCCTCCGAGGTGTCCGCCCCCGGCTCGCCCTCCGGCAGCGCCTCCTCGGTCGCCCCGGCGAGCAGCCGGGAGGCGCGTCCGGCGGCGAGCGCGCGGGCGCCGGTCTGCAGCGCCTCCAGTCCCGCGACGCGGGGGCTGGTGAGGGTGAGGTTGAACCCCTTGAGGTCGTGTTCGGTGGCCAGGCGGCTGCCGAAGAGGTTGATGGAGAAGTAGGGCGCGGTGGCCGGGCTCAGCTCCCCGGCGCTCGCGCCGACGACCGTACGGTCCATCGCGTGGTGCAGGGAGACGGCCGCGCTGTTGGTGCCCACGGCGGCGGCGCGGCGCTCCGGTCCGGTCGCCGTCAGGGCGTCCTCGCCCGCGTCGGCGAGGGCGCGCTTGGCGGCCGCCAGGACGTACTGGGAGGCGCTGGGCAGGTACTTGTAGCCTCGGCGGCCCAGCTCCGTACGGAAGTCGAAGCCGTCCGCGCTCACTTCGCCCATTCCCGAAATCAGGAAATCCATCAGGGGGCCTCCGCGAAGACGAGGGAGATGTTGTTGCCGCCGAACGCGTAGGCGTTGACCATCCCGTAGCCGCCGGTCAGCGGGGTGGGACCGGACGGCAGCGGCACCGCGCACTCCGGATCGGGCGTCCCGATGGGCACGTTCGGCGGCAGGGTGCGGCGGTCCAGCATCAGGGCGGCGGACAGCGCGGCGAACGCGCCCGCCGCGCCGCCGGTGTGGCCGATGAGCGCCTTCAGGCTGTAGAGCGGGGTGTGCGGGGCCACTGTGGCCAGTACCCGGCTCTCCACCACGTCGTTGAGGTCGGTGCCGGTGCCGTGCGGCACCACGAAGCCCACTTCCCCCTCCCCCGCCTCGCGCAGCGCCTCCCGCATCGCGCGCTCGATCTGCCCGCCGCCGGGCTCGGGCGCGGTCGCGTGGTGCGCGTCGCAGCTCCAGCCGGTGCCCGCGAGGCGTGCGTAGGCGCGCTCGGCGCCGCGCGCGCGGGCGTGCGCGCCGGACTCCAGGACCAGGACGGCGGCGCCCTCGCCGAAGACCGTGCCGCGCCGGTCGGCGGAGAACGGACGGCAGCGCTCGGGGTCGATGGCGCCCAGCCGGTTGAAGCAGGCGAGCGCCACCCGGGAGTACGCCTCGGCGCCGCCCGCGAACACCACGTCCGCCTCGCCCGAGCGGATCAGGTCGGCGGCGACGGACAGCGCGTAACCGCTGGCGGAACAGGCGTTGCTGACACAGGTGTTGGGCCCGCGCGCGCCCAGCCGTCCGCCGACCACCGAGGCGACCGGGAAGACCGGCGCCCAGCGGTCCGAGTCCGGGCCCTTCCCCTGCCACCACGCCTCGTGCAGCTCCGTATCGCCCATGCCGCTGCTGATCGCGACGGCCACCCGGCGCGGATCGACGCCGCCCGGCTCCGCGAACCCCGCGCCGAGCCCGGCGTCCTCGGCCGCCTGCCGGGCCGCCTCGACCGCGAACCGCGAGCCGCGCCCCAGCGGCAGCCCCGCCCACTCCACGGGCCCGTCCGGCACATCGGCCTCGGGCACCAGATACATCCGCGGATGGTCCATGTGGGCGAGCGGATCGGGCACCCGGGACGGGGCGGTGTGCGCGGCGTGCATCCCGCGCCAGAAGGCGTCGACGCCCGTGCCCAGCGGGGACAGCGCCCCCACTCCGGTGACCAGTACGTCGTCCATCAGGTGCCGCTCGCCTTTCCGGCCAGCGCGTCCAGCACCCGCTGGTCGAAGGGGACCAGATGCCAGTCGCGGCGGTTCTCGATCAGCGCGTAGCCGTGCACGATGCCGCCGGTGGCGGTGCGGGTGAGCGCGCCGTCGCGGACCGCGTAGCAGTCCATGCGAGCGGTGTAGGTGAGGTCCTTGAAGATCTCCTCCACCGTGTAGACGGTGTAGAGGTCCTCTTCCATCAGCGCCTCGTCGGTGATCCGTATCCAGGAGCGCGGCACGACCGGTATCCACCTACGGTCGTCCAGCAGCGTCTTGATGGAGATGCCACGGGACTTCACGAAGCGGTCCTTGGCCTCCTCCATCAGCCGCAGATAGCCCGACATCTGCAGCCGCTCGGTGAAGTGGCAGTAGGGGTAGGTGATGTTCCACTTCCAGGCGTGGGCGTTACGGCCCTCCGTGAGCGCGGCCAGGACGGCCCGCTCGTCGCCCTCCGGTACGGCCGGGCTCGGCTCGGCGGGGGCGTCCTCGCCCAGCCGGTCCACCGTGAAGCGGCCGAACTCACCGGGCGGTTCGGCGGAGGAGCCCGCCAAAGGCTCCGCCAGATACGTGTCGGCGCGCAGCGAGACGCGCACCGTGGCGGTGACGGCCTTGAGGACGGAGCCGTCGCGGGTGACCCGGAGCGTCACCCGGAAGGTGAGCGCGGTGTCGCTGTCGGAGGTGTGCGGCACCACCTCGGCCTCGGCGTCGTCGTCCATGTGGAAGGCGTGCAGGATGCGGCTGTCCAGCGCCACGATGTCCAGCCCGAGCCCGTGGTCCTCGTACAGGCGTCGCGCGGGCGCGCCGCAGCGGGCGAAGTGGACCAGCACCGCCTCCTCGATGAGGTAGTTGACGTGCTTGAAGCCGATCCACGTGCAGATGTTGGAGCCCTCGTACCGCGGACGCAGCCGCACCGTGGTGGTGTCGGCCAGCAGGGCCTTCGTCGACATCGGCGGGGCGGCGGCTCTCATCAGGTGCACTCCATGGCTGACTGCGTTGACTGCGCTGGCTGGGCTGACTGCGCTGACCTTGCGGAAACCTCTGGAAGGGGCTCGTCCGGCCCGCGCAGCAGCAGCCCGGCCACGGCGTCGGCCGTGTCGTCGCCGCTGGTGATCAGCGCCTCGCCCATCCCGGCGCCGGGCCCGGCCGCGCCGAGCCAGCCGACCGCGGCGGCGCACTGGAGGACGCCGAGGGCGCCGGAGGCGCGGCCGACGGTGGTGGTGACGTCGTGCCGCGGTACGGACGGGAGCACCGGTATCGCGGTGTCCGGCTCCTCGTAGCGCTCCGGGGTGAACCAGACGCCCGGCCCGGCGCCGCCCTCCGGCAGCAGCGCCCGGACGCAGCCCGCGAGCCCCGCCCGGCGCTCGTACGGACCCAGGACGGCGGCGGCGCGCGCCCCGCGCTCCTCCGCCCAGCGCGCCCCCTCCACGACGAGGGCGGCGGCGCCGTCCAGCAGGTCGTCGGCGGGCCGGGCGAGCAGGTCCGCCACGACGGCGTTGTGGGTCTCGACGCCGACCACCAGGGCGCGGCGGACGCGGCCCGCGGCGACGAGCGTCGCGGCCCAGTGGACGGCGTCGAGCCCGGACGTCGGACCGTTGCACAGCATCAGGTTGGGGCCGCGCAGCCCGTGCCGGATCGCGACCCAGGAGGCGATCACATTGCTGGAGGCGTTGGGCAGGCTCATGGGGCTTAAGGAGCGGGCCGAGCCCTCGGCGATCGCGGCGGCGGTGAGGCACGCGGTGTCGAGGTTGCCCAGGTTGGAGCTGGCCACCACGCCGACGGTGTCGCCGGGCACGGTCAGCCCCTCCCCATCGGCGCCGGTGCTGTCGGCGGGGACGAGGGCGGCGTCGCGTAGCGCGTCGAGCGCGGCGCACAGCGCGAGTTGGGTGGCCCGGTCCTTGTAGCGGTGGCCACGGCGGCCGATGCGGGCGCCGGTGTCGAACGGTTCGGGGGCGCCCCCGGGGGCGCGCGCGCCGCGCAGCAGCGCGCCCGGGGTGTCCGCGCCGGGCAGGGCCAGGCCGACCCCGGAGACGATGACGGCGGGCCCCCTCACCGGTCGGCCCTCTCCACTATGGCCACGGCGTTGACCCCGCCGAACCCGAACGCGTCGATCTGGGCGAACCGCAGCGCCTCGCCATCCGATGGCTCCCGGACGAAGCGGAACGCCGCCGCCTCGGGCAGCGGGTCGGTGAGGCCGAGGGTCGGCGGTATCCGGCCCGAGGTCAGCGACTTCAGCGCGACGATCAGGCTGACGAGGCCCGAACTGCCCGAGGTGTGACCGGTCATGGACTTGATCGCGGTCATCAGCGGCGTCGTCACGTCGGGGCCGAAGACCTCGGCGATGGCGGTCGCCTCCGCGCTGTCGTTGAGCTGCGTACCGGTGCCGTGCAACAGCACCAGATCGATGTCGCCGGGGGTGACGCCCGCCCGCTGCTGAGCCTCGTGCACCGCACGTACGATGCCCTGCGCGTCGGGCGCGGTGACATGGCGCGCGTCGCAGTTCATGCTCACGGCGCGGAGTCTGCCGAGCGCGCCGGAGCGCGCGCCGGACTCCTGCGCACCTGGCTCCTCCCGACGCAGCACCACCGCCGCGGCGCCGTCGCCCATCAGCACCCCGCGGCGCTCCCGGTCGAACGGCCGCACCCGGTCGGGCGGTTCGGCGTTCACCCGGTCCAGCAGCCCGTACATGGACTCGGTGAGGGAGTCGACACCGGCCACGATGACGTGCTCCTCGGCGCCGGTGGCCAGCAGGTCGCCGCCGAGCGCGAGGGCGTATAAGGAGGCCGAGCAGGCCCCCGCGAAGGTGTGGGTGCGCACCGCGCCGAAACGTTCTCGCAGAGCGGTGCCGAAGTGCAGCCGCGCCGCGGTGTCGAACGCGGTGCCGTCGCGCCAGGCCAGTTCCGCCGAGCGCAGCTCGCGCAGCCCGGTGCCGACGAGGACCGGCACCCCGCTCAGGTCCTCGCCGAGCCCGGCCTGCCGCGCCGCCTCCCCGACGGCGCGCAGCAGCCAGTCGGTGGCCCGGCCGGGCACATCGGCGCCAGGGCCGCCGGGCCGGTCGTCGATCTCGTACGCGTGCCGCGCCCGGTAGCGGTCCTGGTCAAAACCGCGCAGTTCGCCGAGTCCGCTGGTGCCCGCGCACAGCGCCGCGAAGACCTCGTCCACGCCTTCGCCCACGCTCACCACGGCGCCCGCGCCGGTCACCAGCTGACTCATGTTCAGTTCCAGTCCGTGCCGCGCTTGCCGAAGATCACGACGGCGTTGTTGCCGCCGAAGGCGAGCCCGTTGTTCTGTACGACCCTCAGCTCCGCGTCCACGGCGTGGTTCGGCACGACGTCGAGTCCGCACTCCGGGTCGGTCTCGACGTGGTTGATGGTCGGCGGGATGAACCCCTCGGTGAGGGCCAGCGCGCAGGCGATGGAGGCGAGCGCCCCGGCGGCGCCCATGGAGTGGCCGATCATCGACTTGATGGACACGGTGCGCGGCGGGGCCGCGTCGCCGAAGACCTGGCGGATGGCGCGGGCCTCGGTGATGTCGTTGGCCCGGGTGCCGGTGCCGTGCGCGGAGATGAAGTCGACCTCCTCCGGCTTGATCCGGGCGTCGTCCAGGGCGAGCCGCATGCAGCGGGCCACGCTGTCCTGGTTGGGGGCGACGGGGTGGTCCGCGTCGCAGTTGAGGCCGTAGCCGAGGACTTCGGCGTAGATCCGGGCGCCTCGGGCCAGCGCCGACTCCAGGCTCTCCAGGACGAGGACGCCCGCGCCCTCGCCGGTGAGGATGCCCTTGCGGTCCTTGTCGAAGGGCTGGCAGCGCTCGGGCGCTATGGTGCCAAGACGGTAGAAGCCGGTGAAGGTCTTGCGGCACAGCGCGTCGGCGCCGCCGCACAGGGCGATCTCCACGTCGCCGCCGCGGATGGCGTCGTAGCCGTAGCCGATGGCGTAGTTCCCGGCCGCGCACGCCGTGGGGAGGGTGACCGCCTCCGTACGGCTCAGCGCGAACTCCTCGGCGATGACGGCCGAAAGCCGCCCCGCGGGCACCCGGCGGGCGACGGTGGGGTCCATCCGCTCGGGCCCGAGGTCGACCTCCGTCTCGACGAGCTGGTCCAGGTCGCCCGACTCGCCGTCGGTGGTGCCGATGGAGATCAGCGACGGGACGGCGCGCAGCGCGTCCTCCGCGATCCCGGAGTCGGCCACCGCCATGCGGGCCGCCGCGACCGAGAACTGACTCGCCCGGCCGAGGCTGCTTATGTCCAGATTGCGGATCCACCGCCCGGGTTCGAAGTCCGGGACCTCGCATGCCATCGCATGCTCGAAACCCTCCGTATCGAACGCGGTGACCGGCCGTGCCGCGCTCTTCCCGGCGCGCAGTCCGGCGAGGAATTCCGCGGTGCCGACACCGATACCGGACACCGCCCCGAGACCGGTGACGACGACCCTGCGACCCGACTCACCACGCATATCGCCCTGCCTTCCGAGGAGTTGGCCCGAGAGTCCCCGTCACCAGCCGGCCGCGTCGGAAACAACCTCGTAGACGCCCTCGAGGTTCACCATCCGGCCCAGCTCGGACTGGTCGATGACGACGTTGAACGTTTTCTCCAGCGCCGCGAGTATTTCAATGGCGCGCAGTGAATCCGCATCATGCTCTTCTTTGAAGAGGCTGGTCTCGGTGACCTCGTCCGGGTCGATCTCAAGGATATCCGTGACGATTTCCTTGATGGTTTCCCGACGCTCTTCGACGATGGCGGCCATTACCGCGCACCTCCACTTTCGGCATGGGCAAGCTTTCGGCATGGGCAAAGCGACGACTGCCGTTGACGCTATGCGCCGCTTGGGGGGCCGACAAGCCCCGAGTCCACTACCTGTCACACCGCCCGTGAACCCAACCGGACGACCACCACGGCTGTCATAAAGCTGCACCACGCAGCCGGTTACCGGAACGTCAGGATGCCCAATCTGCAGCAAGCTGCCACGGCGATCCCCACAGACCTCTCAAATCAGCCGGAACCCGACTACCCGACTACCCGTCACAGGAGGCAACTAGTCGCGCTCCGCCTCCATGAGCCCCGCGCGCACGGCCCGCACCCCGGCCTGGAAGCGCGACTCCACGTTCAGGTCCCGCATGATGTCGGCCACGTAGCGCCGGTACGTACGCACCGAGAGCCCCAGCTTCCGGGCCGCCGCGTCGTCCTTGTAGCCCTCGGCCATCAGCGTCAGCACCTCCCGCAGCACCCGGCCGCGCGCGCCGCCCTCGAACGACAGCGGCCGCATCGGGCGCTGCGCGGTGTCCCACATCCCGCACAGCAGCCGGTGCAGCATCGCGGCCACCGTCGAGTTCTGGATCATGGAGGCGCGGGAGCCGCCCGGGTCACCCGGGGAGCCCTCGGGCGCGATCACCGCCGCGCCGTCCACCGCCACCAGCTCCTGCCGCACGGAGCCGCACACCCGCACCTCCAGCCGCGGCACCGTGCCGACCGTGCGCTGCCACACCACCGCGCGGATCACCCTCGGCGGGCACAGCATCCGGACGCGCACGCCCTTGCCCGACAGCTGTGCGAGCGTCTGCGCGACAAGCCGCGCATGATCCTCGCAGGTCACCTCCGGCAGGCTCCAGATCACGTCACGCTCCGCGCGCAGCACCAGCCGCGCCACCCATCCGGCCACGACCTCGCCGTCCACCGGCAGCTCCGCCGCCGCCGACGCGAGCGCGCTGCGGCGGTGGTGGTGCACGGCGGACTCGATCAGCTGTAACGCCTGGCCCAGGGCTTCTTCCAGGTTGTCCGACCTGGCTTCCGGCTCCATACGAACCGCTCTCCTCGTGCCCGTCTCGCCGTCAATACCGTCGATACCCTCAATAGGCGTACGGTCATTTGGTTGAATTCCAAAATGGCTCAAAGGACACCCCCCGTTCCCCAGTCGAGGCACAGTAACGAGCCATCTGCCGAAACGGCAAGGAACATCATGACTCAACGGATCGTCAGCCGGGTAAATATGTTCGCCCTTGCGCGTGGCAAGAGCCATGGGCGGAGGCAAGGGGCTGCGCCCCGGCTCGGCAGATTGGTAACTTCCTCTTGAGCCAGCAAGCATCGAGCAAGCAAGCCTTGAGCCAGCAAGCCGTCCCTTGCCGTACGAGCGCGGACCCCCCACCCTCACGTGGTCCCCGAAAGGCGCCGCCCCCATGGCCGCACAGAACACCGCGATCACCGACACGGCACCGGAAGGCGCTTCGCAGTCGCCCACCGGCCGCCAATGGCTCGCGCTCGCGGTGCTGGTCTTCTCCCAACTCGCCGTATGGCTCGACAACACCGTCCTCAACGTCGCGCTCAAGACACTGGCCGACCCGGACGAGGGGCTCGGCGCCAGCCCCAACCAGCTCCAGTGGAGCATCAGCTCCTACACCCTGGTCTTCGCGGTGCTGCTCTTCACCGGCGGCGTGCTCGCCGACCGCTACGGCCACCGCAATCTGCTGCTCACCGGCATGCTCGTGTTCGGCAGCGCCTCGGCCTGGGCCGCTTACGCGGGCTCGGCGACCGAACTCATCGTCGCGCGCGGGGCGATGGGCGTCGGCAGCGCCCTGATCATGCCCGCCACGCTCGCGCTGATCGCCCAGGTCTTCGACGAACGGCACCGCGCGACCGCCATCGCCATCTGGTCCGGCTCCAGCGGCATCGCGATCGCCACCGGGCCGATGCTCAGCGGAGCGCTGCTCGACCACTTCTGGTGGGGCTCGGTCTTCCTCGTCAACGTGCCGATCGTGGTGCTGTGCGTGGCCGGTTCGCTGCTGTTCCTGCCGGGGGCGGCGGCCAAGGTGCGGCAGAAGTTCGACCCGCTGGGTGTGGTGCTCTCCACGGTCGGCCTCTTCGCCATCGTCTGGGCCGTCATCGAGGGCGGCCACCGCAACGACTGGAACGATCCGGCCATCCTGGGCGCGTTCGCCGTCGGCGCGGTCCTCGTCCTGGTGTTCGTCCTGGTCGAACTGCGTGTCGCCAACCCCAGCTTCGACGTCCGGCTCTTCCGCAACAGCCGCTTCACCGGTGCCAGTGTGGCCGTGATGCTGACCTTCTTCGGCCTCAACGGCTCGATGTACTACACCAGCTTCTACCTCCAGGGCGTCCACGGGCAGACCCCGCTGGAGTGCGGTCTTTCCATCGCCCCCGTCGCCCTCGGTGTGCTGCTGGGCGCGCCGCTCTCGGCGAAGCTGGTGCGGGCGTACGGGGTGCGGCGCGTCGTCACCGTCGCCATGCTCATCGCCACGACCGGCTTCTTCGCGTACGTCTTCCTGGACGAGCACAGCGGTCTCGGGCTGTTCTGGGTCTTCCTGATCCTCCAGGGGCTCGGCATGGGCGCCGCCGTCGCCCCCACCACCGAGGCCATCATGGCCGTCCTGCCCGCCGACCGCACCGGCGCCGGGTCCGCCGTCAACAACGCGATGCGGCAGATCGGCGGCGTCCTCGGGGTCGCGGTCCTCGGCTCCATCCTGGCCGGTGCCTACCGCGGCGAGATCTCCCCCAAGCTGGGCGATCTGCCGCCGGGCGCCGCCGGTGCCGCCGAGGAGTCCCCCGAGGCCACCCGCCTGATCGCCGACAAGCTGCGGCTGCCACGGCTGTCCGACTTCGCCGACCAGGGCTTCGTCCACGCCATGCACGTCGCCGCCGTGGTCGGCGCGATCGCCGCGGTGGTGGGCGCGGCGATCATCTGGTGGACCTTCCGCCGGGCGACGTACGCCGAGGGCGCCAGCTGATCACGTGAGGTGATCCTTTTCCTTGCCCTCCCGGGGGTACGGGCATAGCCTCCCGCCACAACGTCCGTATTCCGGAAGGCTGTTCCCATGCGCACAGCGGTCATCACCGCGGCAGGCGAGGTCGAGTTACGACGGATACCCGTGCCCGACGTCGGGGACTCGGAGGTCCTGGTGCGCATCGCCGCGTGCGGCATCTGCACCATGGAGGCCAATCTGTACGCCGGACGCATGGCCGTCTATCCGGCCGCCGCCGGACACGAGATCTCCGGGTGGGTCGAACGCGTCGGCGCCACCGCCGCCGGGCTGGAGGACATGCCCGCCGTCGGCTCCCTCGTCACCCTCGACGGCCTCCCCCGCTGCGGCGCCTGCCGCGCCTGCCGCCGGGGCCAGTCCGCCATCTGCGTCGCCCTCCAGGGCCGGGTCCGCGAGGCGGACGGCGCGATCGCCATGGGCGCCGGACTCGCCGACCACATCGTGCTCCCCGCCTCCCGCGTCTGGTCGGTCGGCGACACCGACCCGGCGGTCGCCGCCATGGGTGAACCCCTCGCGTGCGTCGTCCACTCCCTGCGCCGCGGCGGCTTCCGCGCCGGTGACCGGGTGACGGTCATCGGCGCCGGGTACATGGGCCACCTCCACCTGGCCGTGGCCCGCGAGCTGGGCGCGCGCGGGGTCGCGGTGGTGGAACGCGACGAGGAGCGCCGCGCGGCGGTAGCCGCAGCGGGCGCCGACGCGGCCGTACACCCCTCGGACCTGGCCCAACTCCCCTCCGCCGACGTCGTCTTCGTCACCATCGCCAGCGCCGAATGCATCGCCGCCGCGCTGGCCGCCGTGGCGGACGGCGGCACGATCGTCCTCTTCGGCGGCGCCCCGGACGGCCCCCCGGCCGCCCTCCCGGGCTACGAGGTCCACCGCCGCCAACTGACGGTGACGGGCTCCTTCAGCCACGAACCGTCCGACTGGCGCACAGCCGCCGAACTCCTCCGCACCGGCTCCCTGGCGGACCGCCTGGCCCCCTTGGTAACGGCGCGCTACGCCCTGACCGAGGTGGAAAAGGCCCTGAAACAGGCGTCCGAAACCCCGGTCTACCGAGTAGTAGTAACCCCGTAGCCAACACGCAGCCCGCAGCCCCGTACGCGACGGACACCCCGCAGCCCGCGGAGTCACGGCCCCGCCCCGCAGCACCGGACATTGGGCCCACCCCGCCGCACCAGGCACCGGGAACTCACCTCCGCCGTACCGAGCACGCAGCCCGACCCCGCCGCAGCGGACACGCGGCGTCGCCCGCGAGGGGCGGGCGGGCCGTCGCTCCCGGCGGCCGGGGGCACGTCCCGCCCGCGCCCGCCAGCAGCGGACGGGCCCCGCAGGGGCGGGGTCCAGGGGCTTGCCCCTGGTTCGGGAAGGGGCGGGGTGGGGAACACACAGCGACCGAGAGGAACACCGTGCGCATCGGCGTACAGCTTCACCCCCAGCACACCACCATCCAAGAACTCCGCACCGCCTGGCGGCAGGCCGACGCCCTCGGCGTCGACTCGCTCTGGACCTGGGATCACTTCCTCCCGCACAGCGGCGACCCGGACGGCACCCACTACGAGTGCTGGTCTCTGCTGTCCGCGATGGCCGTCGAGACCCGGCACGCCACCATCGGCCCCCTCGTCACCTGCACCGCCTTCCGCAATCCGCATCTGCTCGCCGACATGGCCCGCACCGTGGACCAGCTCAGCGGCGGGCGGCTGGTGCTGGGGATGGGGGCGGGGTGGTTCGAGGCGGAGCACACCGCGTACGGCATACCGTTCCCCGGCCCGGCCGGGCGCATGGACGCGTTCGCCGACGCCATCACGGCCGTCAAGGCGCGGCTGGCCCAGCTCAACCCCAGCCCCGCAGGCCCGCTTCCGCTGCTCATCGGGGGCGCCGGACGGCGGCGCACCCTGGAGCTGGTGGCCCGCGAAGCGGACTGGTGGAACTGGTACGGCTGGGCCGCGACCGACCCGGTCGCCGAGTTCCGGGAGCTGAACCTGGCCCTGGACGAGTGGTGCGAGCGGATCGGCCGCGACCCCGCGCAGGTGGCCCGTACGGTCATGGTCAACCCGGACCAGCTGCCGCTGGCACAGGGGTTCGCGGAGGCAGGAGCCGTGCACCTGATCCTGTCGCTGCCCGCCCCGTACGACCTGGGCGCCGTCGAGAAGCTGCTCTCGACCCGATGAGACGCGAACCCCTGGGGCACCGCTTCACCCTGCTCATGGGTGCCCTGCTGATCTCCACCCTCGGCAACGGCCTGTGCTTCCCGTTCACCGCGATCTACGTCAGCGAGCTGCTCGGCCTCGGCGGCCGGGCCGCGGGCGGGTACTTCGTCGCGATGGCCGCGGCCAGCTTCGCGGCGGCCCTCGTCGGCGGCCCGCTGGCCGATCGGCGCGGGCCGCACGGGGTGGGGGTGCTGGGCGGGGCGGCGCTGGCCGCCGGGTACGGGATGCTGGCCCCGGCCGACACCACGCCTCTGGTGCTCGCCTCGGGGGCGTGCGTGGGCGTGGGCTTCGGGCTGTTCTACGCGTCGATCGTGGGCGTCGTGGACGCGGCCGTTCCGGAGAGCGGCCGCCGGACCGCGTTCTCGGTCCGGCACATCGTCAACAACGTGGGCATCGGGGTGGGTTCGGTGGTCGCGGGGCTCGCGCTGCAGGGCGCGCACACCCCCACCGGCACCCTCCGCTGGCTGTACCTGGCCAATGCCCTGGCCGCACTGCCGCTCGTGGCGGCGATCTGGTACGTACGTCCACGCACAATCCCGCAACCAGCCGACGCGACGGCTGAAGCACCGGCCGACACCGCCACCTACCGCGACCTGCTGCGCGCCCGCCCGATGGCGCTGCTCATCCTCGCCCAAGCCCTCTTCGCCATCGTCGGCTTCACCCAGATCGAGGCCACCGTCCCGCTGCTCATGCACGACGACATGGCCGTCACCCTGGGCTGGGTGAGCACCGTCGTGGCGGCCAATTCCTTCGCCCTGATCGCCCTCCAGCCGCTGCTGAGCCGCTGGCTGGAGCGGCTGCCGGAGACCGTGAGCCTGGCGGCCGGGCCGGTGCTGTGGGTGGCGGCGTTCGGCTGCGGGCTCGGGGCGGCGCTGGCCGGGGACGGGGCGGCGCCCGCCCTCCGTTACGGGCTGCTGCTGGCCTTCGCGGTGGTCTTCGCGGCGGGCGAGCTGACGTACTCCTCGGCGTTCTATCCGCTGCTGCTGCGCTGGTCCGGCGAGGCGGCCGTGGGGCGGGCGAGCGCGCTCGCCTCGCTGGCCTGGAACCTGGGCACGGCGAGCGGGCCGCCGCTCGGCCTGTTCGTCGTGGCCCACCTCTCGGCGACCGGTAGCTGGACCGCGCTCGCGGCCGGCGCCGGGGCCGCGTTCGTGGTGGCCGCCGCACTGCACCGGCGCGCGGCGGTCACCACGAACGCCAGCACCTAGGACTTCGGCAGATAGCCGTTGTCGTACGCGTCCTCAGGGGTGACCGTCTTCTCCAGCAGCCCCTGGTCGTACATGAAATCGGCCATCCGGGCCCAGGTCTGGGGGTCGTTGACGCCGATCTCGCCCTGGTCGGTCTTCATCATCGGCACCGTGGCCTTGAGGACCGCCATCGCGTTCTTCTGCTGCTTTTCGCCGCGCAGCCCGGGCACGTATTTCTCGCTGAGCTTGATGGTGTCGTCCGGGTTGTCCATCGCGTAGCGCAGCCCGCGCAGCGACGCGGCGACGAACTTCTTCATGTCGTCTCCGCGCTTGTCCAGCACGTCCTTCTTGACGCCCAGACCGACCCCGACCAGCGGATCGCCCTTGTCCCCGGAGTCGAGCGTAATCGACCGGACTTCCTTACCGGCCTCCTCGAAGGAAATGGCGTCATTGTTCAGATAGCCCATGACGCCCTCGACCTTGTTTCCGGTCAGGGCCGCCTGCTGGGTGAATCCAATGTTCTGGATCTTGGCCTGCTTCGGGGAAAGTCCACCCTCCTTGAGAAGGGCGAGCAGACCGAAATAGGTCTCGCCGAAGGGGCCGGGCGTCCCGATCTTACGGCCCTTGAGGTCGGCCGGTTTCCTGATGTCCGAGTCCTTGGGCACGATCAGGCCCACGGGGTATTTCTGGTAGAACGTCGCGATGTCCACGACCGGCAGATCGCTGGCGGCGCGCGCCTGGAGCATCTCGTCGCCGCCCGCGTAGACGACCTCTTCCTTGCCGGACTTCAGGGCCCCGAAGAGGTCTTCGCCCGCGCCATGATGACGCAACGTCACCTTGAGCCCGGCGTCCTTGTAGTAGCCCTTCTCGGCGGCCACGTAGAACGGCGAGAACTGGATGTTCGGGGTGTAGGTCAACCCCACGGTGATGCTCTTGCCGCCCTTGCCCTCCGCGTCCTTCGGCTCCTCGGCGCATGAGGTCAGCGTGGCCACGGCCACCACCGACACGAGAGCCGCCCCCAGAACCCGCTGTCTGAGGGCGGTCCTCATGGACGTCTGCACAGAACGCACGTACTTCTCCTCGCGAATCGACTCATGAATCGGATGGAACAAGTCATTACGTCAGTCAGTAAGTAGGTAAGTCAGTCACGCTGAGCGAACCGCTCGACCAGCCGGACCACGCCGTACAGAACGGCGGCGAGCAGGGCGAGCATGACGAGTGTCGAGAACAGGCCGATGGTGTCGGACGCCTGGCGCTGCACCGACAGCAGCTGCCCAAGACCCTCGCCGCCCATGACGAACTCCCCGACCACCGCGCCGGTGATGGAGAGCGTGAGCCCGTTGCGCACCCCGGCGAGGATGCTGGGCAGGGCGAGCGGAAGCTCGATGTACCAGAGCATCCCCCACCACCCCACACCGTCCACCCGCGCGGCGCCCAGCACCTCGGGGTCCAGGGCGCGCAGCCCCAGCACGGTGTTGACGAGGATGGGGAAGAAGACGAGCAGCGCGCACAGCACCGCGATCGGCAGCAGCCCGTAGCCGAGCCACAGCGCGAGCAGCGGCGCCAGCGCCACCGCGGGCACGGCCTGCGAGGCCGCGATATACGGCTGGAGCGCGGCGGCCGCGAGATCGCTGCGGGCGATGAGATAGCCGAGCGGCAGCGCCACTCCGATTCCCATACCACTTCCGGCCAGCGCTTCCCGCACGGTTTCCCATGTGTAGTCGACGAGTGAATCGTGCAGCAACAAGTCGACGAAATGCCGGGCCAAGTCGACCGGCCCCGGAAGGTAGAACTCCGCCACCGCTCCGGTACGGGTCACGATGTCCCAGACGAGAAGCAGCGCCAGCCCGAATAGGAGAGGCGGAAACACTCCCCGGAACATGACCCCCGTGCGACGCTCGCCGCCGCTCTCCCGGGTCTTATCCACCCGCCCCGGCCGGGGGGAATCCGGCGCACGCCTCGGCGTCACCGCTTCCGGCTCACCGCGCGCTACCGCCGTGGCCGCCGTACCGCTCCCGTACCCCTCGCCCATCCCCAAATCCCCTTGTATTACTGGCAGTTGTCACATCGCGGCACGCCCAGCGTGCAACCTATCCCCAGCGCACACCGGTTCACAATGTCGATGGGAAGACGAAACAATTCCGATGCCGGACTTCCCACCCCGTCCTCAGCGGTCTCCGAGAATGCCCAGCTCGGAGGCGCGCGCCCCGGCCTGGAAGCGTGAGTTGGCGTCCAGCAGCTCCAGGATCCCGGTGACATAACGGCGGTACGTACGCACGGAAATCGCCAGATCGCGGGCGGCCGCCTCGTCGGTGACCCCGTCCCGCAGCCGCGCCAGCACCCGCCGCACCATCTCCGTACGGGCGCGGTTGCCGAAGTCGAGCGGGCGCGGGGCGGGGGTGGCGCCCGCCCAGATGGAGCGGAACATGCCGTGGAGCGAGCCGACGACCACCTGGTCCTCGATGACCGAGGTGTGCCGCCCGTTCGCCGACTCCGTGCACACCAGCGCGGTCCGGCCGTCGGCGATCACGGCCGTGGGCAGGGGCACCGGGGCGATCCGGACCTGCGCGGGGCGAGGGGCGGGCGCGGGCCGCTCATCCGCCGTCTCCCCCCGCGCCCCCTCCTCCGCCTGCGCGCCGGGTACGGGCGCGGGCCCCGGGATGGGCGCGGGCAGGGGCCCAGGGCCACCGCCACCCGAGCCTCCGCCGGATCCCGCCCGGCCACGCAACACCCGCACCCCCACCGCGTCGTCGTCCAGGTTCAGCAGCAGCGCGGTGAGCGCCGCGTGCGCCGCCGCCATCCGGCCGGGCGCTTCCGGGAAGACGGCGTCCACCCGCCCCCGGGCGTTGGTGATCACCTGTTCCGCGGCGGCCAGGAACGCCCCGTCCGCCATCCCGACCTGGGTGAACTGCCCCCTTCTCGTTCTGCGGGCCCGGTGTTCGACGACGGTCGCCTCGATGAGGGCCCGCACCTCCCGTAACGTCCGGTCCAGAATGTCCCCCGGATCGCCGGGTTCCGTCATGTCGTTATTCCTGCCTCGCGACGTGGTCAAGGTCGGAGTGCCATGGGTCATGGGTGATGGGTCATGGGTCCATGGGTCTGGGACGGCGGCGGGTCAGCGGTCCGGCAGCAGCCCCAGCTCCACCGCCCGCACCCCCGCCTGGAAGCGGGACCCGGCGCCCAGTTCCCGCATGATCTCGGCGACATACCGGCGGTAGGTCCGCAGGGACACCTGCATGTCGCGCGCCGCCACCTCATCGGTGTGGCCCGTGCGCAGGCATTCCAGGATGCGCCGCGCGTTGGCGGGGCACAGCCGCCCGCCGAGCCTCGGGTAATCCTCAAGCGCCACGGCGTTCCCCCAGGTCCCCGCGAACATCAGCTCCAGGGCCTGCACCGCGGCGGGATCCTCGACCAGCGACGCCTGCCGCCCGCCGCCCCGCGCCGGGTCCGGCGGTTCGTTCCGTACGTAGACGATCTGGCCGTCGACGAACAGCGCCTCCGGTAACTCCCCCTCGCAGACGCGGACCTCGCAGCGCGGATCGGTGCGCGCCAGCGCCCGCACCCGGGCCGCCTCCAGCGCCCGCGGCAGACACAGCAGCCGCACCGCGCGGCGCCCACGGCCGCCCCGGGCGGGCCGGGCCAGTGCGGCGCAGACCACCTCCGACTGCTCCTCGCCGCCCGACAGGACGACGCTCACGGTCCGTTCGGCCCCGTCCACGAGCGTGTCCACGACCTCGGCGAGCGGCACCTGCCCGAGAGCCTTCCCCGCCCAGGAGTCCTGGGCCAGCTCCCGCCGGTGCCGGGTGACGGTGGATTCGATCAGATCGCGGGCGGCCAGCAGGGCGCGCTCGACGTAGTCGCCGGTCGCGGCGGGCGGTGAGGAGTCCGTCTCATGCTCAGGAGAAGGCTCGGACCTCGTCACAAGACCAACCATGATTTCCCCTGCAGGGCGACAGTTACCTAGTTTTGCAAATACCGGCCTGGTTCTTGGAATTTCCGTGCCTCATCGTGCTCAATACGCGGAGGCAGCATGGTGCGAAATCACTGACGACAGTAATTCGCGCACAGCGACGACGTCAACGCGGGGCGTGAGGTAAAGAATCGATCAAGTCCGGCGCGTCAGAGTGCGAGACGGCGCTCGACCGACCGCCAAGCGGTGCGTGTTGTCAGCAAGTTTCGAACCATCAGCTCACCAGACCGCTATCCGGACACGATCAGTCGCTCTACGACAACACTCCGCCACGAAGTGGAACCACCGCTGTCCGGTTGCTGCCACACCCCGAACGGGGCATGAGTCACCGCGGGCCCAGGCTTATCCCACCGTGGAAGTCACGCCCCTGGATGACCGGGCCATGGGCCTCCCCGGACATGGAGTTGTGCACCGCCCCCCTCTCCCCCGGGGCGGGCTCGCCGAACTCCCGCAGCCAGGCGGCCAGGTCGCGCCCGAACTCCGGGTCCTGCCGGGACCGCTCGACCAGCAGCTCGGCCAGCCGCCGCAGCCGCTCCTCGTCGTCGTACGGGATGGCGACCGGCTCCGGCTCGCCCGCCGGATCGGCGCCGCCCGCCGGTTCGGCATCGCCGCGCCGCCACACCCGGCGGGCCAGCGCGCCGAGCGATTCCAGGGCCCGCCGCCCCGCCTCGCCCCCCGCGCCCGACACCGCCGCGTTGACCGCCGCGACCAGCGCGCCCGTCGTCACCGGATCCATGACCCTCCCCTGCCGTTCCGTCAACTCGCCGTGACACAACGTTAGCTGCGCGCGCGGTCAGGGATCCACCGATTCGGCGTGCAGCGTGAACCAGACCGTCTTGCCGTCGCCGTGGAGATCCGTACCCCACTCATGGGCCGTCTTGCTGAGCAGGAACATCCCGCGCCCGCACTCCGAGAGGAAGTCCGGCTCCTTGACCACCGGCAGCGAGGTCTCGGAGTCGAAGACGGCGGCGCATATCCCGTACGGGCGGTTCTCCAGCGTCAGTACGCACTCGGGCGAGGCCGCGTGCTTGTGGACGTTGGACAGCAGCTCGGTGACGCACATCGCCGCGGGCGTGATCAGCTCCTCGCGGCCCCACAGCCGCAGCCGGGCCGCGACGGCGCGGCGCACATCGGCGAGTTTCTGCGGGTGGACGCGGAGGCGGAACTCGTACCGCTGCGGGATGTTGTCTGCCATATGTTCCGGGGCCCCTCCAATGCGCAGCGCACTGCCGCCGTGTCACAGGGCGATCCTGGCTCATCGGGAGTGCCACTCGCAATGTTTCGACCCTTTAGCTCACAACTGGCATATGCCGCCTGGTGACCCGAGTCGGCGATAGGCCAGACTGACGGCATGTCCTACCAGCCAGTGCCCACCGTACGGCGCAGGCGTCTGGGTTCGACTCTGCGGAGGCTGCGCACCGAAGCGGGGATGACCCTGGACGCGGCCGCCGAAGCGCTCAACGCGACCGCGAACGGCTCCCCTGGCGCCCGCCACTGGACCGCCCCCAAGCTCTCGCGCATCGAGAACGCCAACGCGACCATCCGCACCACCGAGGTCGAGGTCCTGCTGCGGGCGTACGAGATCACCGACCGGGACATCCAGGTCGCGCTGGAGGGGCTCGCCAAGGACGCGGGCAAGCGCGGCTGGTGGCAGACGTACCGCGGGGTCGTCGCGCCCGCCTACGCCGACTACATATCGCTGGAGTCGGACGCCGACTCGGTCCGCGACTACGCCCCGCTGGTCATCCCCGGGCTGCTCCAGACCTCCGAGTACGCGCGCGAGACAATCGCCGCGAACGCCAGGGCCCGCAGCGCGTCCGAGGTCAGCGCCCTCGCCGAGGTGCGGCTCGCCCGCCAGGCCGTGCTGACCCGCGCGGAGACCCCGCTGAGGCTGTGGGCCGTCATCCACGAGACGGCGCTGCGCCGCCGGTTCACCGACCGCCCGGCCATCATGGCCGAGCAGCTGCGCCGTCTGCTGGACGTGGCGGAGTGGCCGACGGTGACGCTCCAGGTGATGCCGATCGACTCGGCGCCCAACCCGGGGGACGCGGGCGCGTTCACACTTGTGGGCTTTCCGGGTCCGATGCCGGATGTGGTCTCCCAGGAGAACCTGCGCGGCCCCACGTACGTCGAAGGGGTCGACGACGTCAACGTTTTCGTCGACGCCTTCGGCCGCATCGCCGACAGCGCGCTGTCTCCGGATGCGACGAAGGGCCTCATCGCAGATCTCGTATGAGAAAGAGGGCCCCACACATGAACACCTCATGTACCTCTGCACTGTTCGCCGG
This sequence comes from Streptomyces sp. NPDC059850, assembly GCF_042731515.1. NCBI lineage: Bacteria > Bacillati > Actinomycetota > Actinomycetes > Kitasatosporales > Streptomycetaceae > Streptomyces > Streptomyces sp. NPDC059850. The sequence goes on along the minus strand of NZ_JBHWJI010000005.1, from coordinate 225,405 downwards.
GAACCAGCACCGTCCGCGCTGGCGCAAGTCCTCGTACTCCGTGGGCGAGGGCCAGTGCGTGGAGATCGCCGCCAGCGGCGGGCGGCTCCTGATCCGGGAGAGCGACGACCCGGGCGTGGTCCTGACCACGGCCCCGGCGACGCTCGCCGCCTTCCTGCGGGGCGCGAAGGCGGGCACGTTCGACGCCTGATGTGAGCCGACGAGGGCCGCCCGGTCGGGAAGACCGGGCGGCCCTTCTGCTCTCGGACCTGCTCTCGGAACCGCTCTCAGACCTGCTCTCAGAACTGCTGTCAGAACTGGACGTCCGAGCACGCGTAGAACGCGTTCCCGGTGTCCGCGATGGTCCAGACGGCGAGGATCACATGCCGTCCGGTCATCCCGCTGGGGATGGTCCCCGAGTGGGAGAGCGTGGACGGCGGCCGCTGGCCGTTGTACGGCACGGTCAAGAAGGACTGGAGGTTCGAGCGGGTGACCTTGGTGCTCGGGTTCCAGCCGTTCTTGGTGATGTAGTACTTGAAGTCGGTGGTCGCGTGGGAGGCCGTGAACCGCCAGTTGAAGGTGTAGCTCTTCCCGGCGGTCAGCTTGGTCGCGGGCCACGTGCCGCCGCGCGGATCGTCGAGCGGGGCGAACCGGCTGTTGCCGCCCGCGCAGATCGTCCCGTCCGCGGGCCCGCCCGACGGGAAGCCCTTGGGCCCTTCGACGCTCTGCGGCTCGTACTGGATCTCGCCACAGTTGGTGACGGTCCCGTTGGCGCACAGCTTCTGCCTGCTGATCGGTGAGTCGGTGTAGCCGTGACCGGTGGCGCTGCCGCCGGTCGCGAGGACGGTGACCGCCGCGAGCCCGATGCCGACCACGGCGGCGCGGATCTTCTTGCGCATGCTTCGCTCCTGAAGGCGTGGGGGTGCTTCTGCGAGCCGTGCGATGCGGTCTAGACCAAGTGGAGCGTAGCCAGGGCTGATGGTCATGTCCATACCAATCACAACCGGCCGTCCGGCACGGTTCGGACCACGCTCCGACCTCCGGTAAGATTCCGTTGTCAGCAGGCGCCGCTAGCTCAGTTGGTTAGAGCAGCTGACTCTTAATCAGCGGGTCCGGGGTTCGAGTCCCTGGCGGCGCACCTGGCTATACGCACGAAAGCCCCGGCACGCATCGCGTGCCGGGGCTTTCGCGTTTCGCTGTCAGTCGCAGGACGGGCACGGGTCGCAGTGGCGGACCGTGACGTCGTCGATGACCGGGCCATAGGCGCCGGAGATGGTGCTGGCGAACGCCAGGGTCGTGGTGGGGCCGGTGGCCACGAAGCTCACCTCGCGGGTCACATAGCCCATGTTCGCCATGGTCTTGCCGGTGATGTCGAAGCTGAAGTTCTGGAAGTTCTGGCCGTTGACCAGGACCTTTCCGCCCTTCAGGGCCGGGCCCCCGGCGGGGTTACCGGCGAGGGAGTACGTCACCGTGTAGCGCTTCCCCGGCACCGTGGTGAAGTTCTGGCTCACCGTGCCCGCGTTGACACCGTTGAGGTCGACGGACTGGTCACCCTCGGCGGCCTGCCAGAACCCGGCCCCGATGTGGTCGACGTTCCCCCCGGTGACCCGCCATGGGCCGATGGTCTGCCCCGTCCCCAGGTTCACGAACGTATTGGCGGCGACCCGGGGCGTCTCGAAGCTGCCGTCGTCGAAGTGGCTGGCCGCGGGCGCGGCCAGCGCGGCGCCCGTACCGGCTCCCGCGAGGACACCGGCGACGATGACCGCGGCAGCGAAGGTGCGAATGGGCGACATGTTCCCCTCCTGAATGAAAGATGCGCGAGCGTCTGAATTGACCGCCCGGATGAATCTCCCGCATCGCCCGGCCGAGACCAAGGCCGAGTCACCGGCGCACGGAGGTGTGCGGGAGGACGAACTCCCCTGGTGCGCCGTCGAGTTGACCAACCCGCCCCCGGCAGCCAGGAATCCCTGGCCAACGCATTGTGCCGGGTGCTCGCATCAGGACATGTCCCGTTCAGGGCATTACTTTTCCCCGCCGACCGGGCTTGCGCTGACGCATACTCATGCTGATCGAACAAAAGGGGCTCTGACAGATTCGATTGGGGAGAAATGGACGACCTCTACAGGTTCTCGCTGGCAGAGAACATCGGGGACCTCGCAGAGGCCCATGCCTTGCGCCTCGTCCGGTACGAGCCTCGTTTCCCGGATAGCGATTTCTGGTGGCTCGACAAGGACCGCGATGTGCACGGCAAGGTATTCACGCTGCACAAAGGGGACCGCATTGGCGCCTCACTGCGGATAGTCCCGGTCACGGCCTGCGTCACGGAGATCGAGGAGCTGGGTCTGCTCCCGGAGGACCTCAAGGGCGACCCCTCGGTGTGGGAGCTGGGCCGACTGGTCTCGGTTCCGAGCCGGGGCCGGGACCTGCCGTACTCCCGCCTGCTCTTCGGGTGGGCGACCCAGTGGGCGAAGGTGAATCTGCCCATCCAGAAGGTCGTCTCGTACTGCCGGGGAGGAAAGGTCTCCGGGTTCGAGGCATCGGGCGCGAAGGTCGTCGCCGGTCCGTACTCGGTGCCCGAGCGGGGCGACGACTACTACACCATCGTGGCCGATCTGCAAGACGTGGTGGACCGCCTCTCCGGCTACGGCTTCGGAACGCTGCTGGAGGCGGCAGCGGCCGGAAAGACGGAATTCTCGACGGCGGAAATCCTCGGCAGCCCGCGCGTCCCGGCGTCCTCCGGGACGAACCCGTAACCCGTAACCCGTAACGCGCAAGAAGCAATCCACACACCGTTCCGTGAAGGAGTTCGACTGCCATGTCCGACACCGAGATCATTCGTCCGGAACTCCGCAAGCAGGTCGACGAAAGGCTCAACAACTACATCAAGAAGTTCTACAACGAGGTCCCGTACGCGACCCACTTCCTGAAGGCCTCGGACGTCGACATGCCGTACTACAAGCGGCACACCATCGAGACCATCCTGCGCATCCGCCGCAAGCGCACCATCGACGCCCACGCCATCCACTACTTCACGCTGCACAACCCGGTCGCGGCGAAGGAATGGGCCGAGTACACCGACGACGAGATGCTCCACGACAAGCTGTTCCTCGCCGACCTGGAGCGGCTCGGCGTCAAGCCCGACGAGGTGTACTCCACCGACCCGTTCCTGGCGACGAAGCTGCTGAACGGCTACTTCCTCTACTGCCAGGAGTTCGAGGGCACCCCCCTCGCCGCCATCGCCAGCAGCTACTTCCTGGAGTACACCACCCGGAAGACCCAGCCGGACTGGCTGGACAACCTGGAGAGCACGCTCGGCAAGGACGAGGTCCGGGGCGCGCGGACGCACGTCAACTACGACATCGACGAGGACCACACCGGCGACGTGTGGAACACCCTGATGTCGCTGGTGGAGTCGGACGCGGACGTCGAGCGCCTGCTGAAGCACTTCGACCACCTCTACAAGCTGTTCACCATGTACTTCACCGAGGCCTACGAGGCCACTCGCGCCAGTGAGGCCGCGCTCGCGGGTTCGACCGCCGCCTGACGGCACCGCACCAAGACGCACCGCACCAAGACGCACCGCACAGCCCGCTGGGTGCCGTGGGCCATTCCCACGGCACCCAGCCCCTCGTGGCATGCCCCAGGCGGACTGGGCGATATGGAAGGGCGTGGACACACGTTATGGAATGGTCGATCGAAGGGCGGCTGGCCGGGGCCTGCAACTGCGGCACCCCCTGTCCTTGCTGGTTCGCCGAGGCGCCGACACACGGCTCGTGCGATGCCATCGGCGTCGGCATCGTCGACAAGGGTTTCTACGGCGACGTCGACCTCACCGGCTGCAAGCTGGGCGTCGCGTACCGCACCGTCAAGCACGTCTGGGACGGCGGACTGAAGGTCGCCGTCTACATCGGCGAGGACACGCCCGAGGCCCAGTCGGCGGCCATGGAACAGATCCTCACGGGCAAGGCGGGCGGGCTGCTGGCCCTGCTCTTCACCCTCGTCGAGGACTTCAAGGGCATCCGCCGGGTCCCGATCGAGATGGACGACTCCGGTGAGAAGCCGTACTTCCAGCTGGGCCGGGCCAGCACGATCCCGCTCAAGCCGCTGCTCGGCAGGGACGGCGAGACACCGATCGCGGTGCACAACGCCCTGATGTCCTTCGGCGGGGAACGGCTGCTGGCGAAGACCGAGAGCCGCTTCTCCGATCCCGACCTGGGATGGGACTGGCCGCTGGTACACGCCGACTTCGGGCCCATGAAAATGGGGTCCGAGGAGTGACGGCGAGCCCGGCGCGGGTGATCCGGCGCCTGACCCTCACCACCGGTGTGTGGATGGTCGCCGTGTCGGGGCTCGCCTGGTGGTGGATGTACTCCGCGGGCCACATGCCGTCGGTGCCGGGGATGGGGCCGGGGACGGAGTCGGGAACGGCCCCGGGGATGACGCCGCCGATGGCCGGACACCACGGGATGGACCACGGGACCACCGCCACCCCGGTCATGTCGCTGGCCGAGGCGCTGATGTTCCTGGCCATGTGGGCCGGGATGGTGGTCGCCATGATGGTGCCGGTGGCGGTCCCCCTCGTCGCGGCGCACCGGTTCGTGACCCGCACCAAGGGGCGTAAGGGCGCGGTGGACACCGGCGTCTTCATCACCGGCTATCTGGTGGTGTGGGTGGTCTCCGGTCTGGTGCCGCTGCTGCTGGTGGCGCTGAAGCGGTGGCTCCTGCCGATCGGTGAGGACAGCACCTGGGCAGTGGCCGGGGCCGGGGCCGTGATCACCGTGGCGGGCGCCTTCCAGTTCACCGGCCTCAAGACCCGCTGCCTGACGGTGTGCCGCAGCCCGCTGTCCTTCGTCCTGACCCATGACTTCGCGGCGGGACGGCTCGGGACCCTGAAGGCGGGGGCGCTCAACGGCCTGTACTGCCTGGGCTGTTGCTGGGCCCTGATGCTGGTCCAGGTGGCGGTGGGGCTGCACAACGTGATCTGGATGGGGGCGCTGACGCTGCTGTTCCTCGCCGAACGCGTGCTCCGGGCCGGGCAGCGCGTCGCGATGGTCACGGGAGCGGCGATGCTGGCGCTGGGAGTGGCCCTGATTCTGGACCCCCTGCTCCCCACTCCACTCGCCGCCATGGTCACCTGATCGCCTATAGCGATTCGTCTTAAATGGGCTCCTTCCTGCTCGGGACACCGGTTCCCGAGCGGGAAGGAGCCGACCTTATTGGCCATTCGTCGCTCCGGGGTGAACGGCCAGCCGAGTGGTTAGGCTGTGCCCGTGACTCGAGCCCAACTGAGGGAAGATGGCATGCCTGACACTTCCATGGCCGACTCCGCGGGCAGGTCCGTCACCCCCCGTCAATTAGCGGCGCTCTTACCTGATCTGTCCAAGAGCCGACCTGCCTATCGGCATCTCGCCCAGGCCATCCGGTCACTGATCCTCGAAGGCCGGCTGGCCCTTCATGTACGGCTTCCCGCCGAGCGCGAACTCGCGGGGGTCCTCACCCTCAGCCGCCCGACCATCACGGCGGCCTACGATCTGCTGCGCGGCAGCGGATACGCCCGCAGCCGCCGGGGTTCCGGGACCTGGACCATGCTGCCGGACGGTCTGCGGCCGGCCGGTGCCCGGCAGCCGCTGTCCCCCGAGGATGAGAACATCGACCTGGCTGCGGCCGCCCTCGGGCTCCCCGAGACCATGCTGACTGAAGCGCTCGCCCAGTGCGGGCCCCTGCTCACGCAGCATGTGCACACTCCCGGCTACCACCCCTTCGGGCTGCTCGGGCTGCGGTCCGCCATCGCCGACCGGTACACCCAGCGCGGCGTCCCGACCCTGCCCGACCAGATCCTGGTGACCTCGGGCGCCCAGCAGGGGCTGGTGCTGACCCTGAGCCTGCTGGCCTCCCGTGGGGACCGGGTGCTGGTGGAGAACCCGACGTACCCGAACGCGCTGGACGCCATTCGCCGCGCCCGGCTGCGCACCACCCCCGTCCCCGTAGCCGAGTCCGGCTGGGACGAGGAGATACTGCAGGCCACGCTGCGCCAGACACTGCCACGGCTGGCGTACTTGATTCCCGACTTCCAGAACCCGGTCGGCTGCCTCATGCCCGACGAGCAGCGCGGCGAGGTGCTGCGGGCGACCAGCCGTACGGGCACCTGGCTCATCATCGACGAGACGCTCGCCGACATCGCCCTCGACGTGCCCGCGCCGCCGCCGTTCGTCGCCCACGCCGGGCCCGGCAAGGCCGAGCACGTGATCACCGTGGGGTCGATGAGCAAGAGCCACTGGGGTGGCCTGCGCATCGGCTGGCTGCGGGCGACCCCACGGCTGATCACCAAGCTGGCGCAGCTGCGCGTCAGCATGGACATGGCCGGTTCGGTGATGGACCAGCTGCTCGCGACCTCGCTGATCGTGCGGACGGACGAGATCCTGCTGCCCCGGCTCGCGCAGATCCGCCTCCAGCGCGCCGCGCTGCTGACCGCGATGGCCCGCCATCTTCCGCGGTGGCGCGCGCAGGTACCGCCCGGCGGCCTGTCCCTCTGGGTGGATCTGGGCGAGCCGATCGCCTCGTCGCTGGCGGACCGGGTGCTGGCCAAGGGCGTACGGATCGAGGGCGGCGCCCGGTTCGGCGCCGACCCGGGGACGCACGACAACCGTCTGCGCATCCCCTACACGCTTCCGCCCGAGACGCTGGAGGAGGCGGTGCGGCGCCTGGCATCCGTCCTGGCGGACGGGCCGCTGTGCTCCACCGTGGCCAGCCCCCACTGGGTCGCCTGACACCACACCTGACGCCACAATCGACAAGGAGAGTCAGATCAACGCGCATTCGGCCCCCACGGCCCGCTTAGACGTACAGAGCATCAAGAAGGATTTCCCGATCCTCGACCGGCGGGTCAGGGACGACAAACCACTCGTCTATCTCGATTCGGCCGCCACCTCGCAGAAGCCGCTCCAAGTCCTGGACGCGGAACGGGACTTCTATCTGCGGCACAACGCCGCCGCACACCGGGGTGCGCATCAATTGGCCGAAGAGGCCACCGAGGCGTACGAGTCCGCCCGGCAGTCCGTCGCCGCGTTCCTCGGCGCTCAGGAATCGGACATCGTCTTCACCCGCAATGCCACCGAGGCGATCAACCTGGTGGCCTACGCGCTGAGCAACGCGTCCGCGACGCGGCCGGGCGGCGCCCCGCTGACGCTCGGCCCCGGCGACGAGATCCTCGTCACCGAGATGGAGCACCACGCCAATCTGGTGCCCTGGCAGCAGCTGGCCGAGCGGACCGGGGCGACGCTGCGCTGGGCGACGATCACCACCGAGGGACGCCTGGACGAGGCGAGCTTCGACCGGGCGCTCGGCGAGCGGACCAAGCTGGTGGCGGTGACCCACCAGTCGAACGTCCTCGGCACGATCAACCCCGTCGCCTCGCTGGCCAGCCGGGCGCACGCCGCCGGAGCCCTGGTGCTGGTGGACGCGGCGCAGTCGGTGGCCCACCAGGCGCTGGACGTGACGGAGCTGGGCGCCGACTTCCTCGTCTTCTCCGCCCACAAGATGCTCGGCCCCAACGGGATCGGCGCGCTGTGGGGCCGCCAGGAGCTGCTGGCGGAGATGCCTCCGTTCATCACCGGTGGTTCGATGATCGAAACGGTGCGGATGGACCGGACCACCTTCCTGCCGCCGCCCCAGCGCTTCGAGGCGGGCGTTCCGCTGGCCCCTCAGGCGGTCGGCCTGGCCGCCGCGATCACGTATCTGAGCGACCTCGGCATGACGGCGGTGGAGGCGCACGAGGCGGAGCTGACGCGGCTGACCCTGGAGGGTCTTGCCGGGCTGAAGGGCATCTCGGTGGTGGGCCCGGTCACCACCGAGGACCGCGGAGCCACCGTGTCCTTCACGGTGGACGGGATCCATCCGCACGACGTGGGTCAGGTCCTGGACGACCAGGGTGTCGCCGTGCGCACCGGCCATCATTGCGCCCGGCCCATCTGTGACCGCTACTCCATTCCCGCCAGCACCCGCGCCAGCTTCTATGTGTATAACACCCCGGAGGATGTGACCGCTTTGATAGCCGGTATTGAATCAGCGCAGCGTTTCTTCGCGTAATTCTCGTTTGCGCCATCTCGCGCGCGGCGGCGGAACCGGTCATGGCCGCTTTGAGACAGGCGTCCCATCTCGCCAGCGGAAGGGTTTTCCACCGAGCATGGAAGCGTTCAACCGTCTCTCCCGGGGCGGTTGCTTTCGTGTAGGCGGTGAATCCGCCGGTGAGAATACGAGGTGGACGATGAATGTCGCGCAAGCCGTGATCACCCGGCGCAGCGGCGCCCGATTGCTGGGGCCGGCGCCGACGGACGCGGAACTGGCCGAGCTGGTATCGCTGGCCGGGACGGCGCCGGACCACGGACGGCTCTCACCCTGGCGGCTCATCAATCTTCGCGGCGAGGCCCGGCGCGCCCTCGGCGAGGCGATGGCCGACGCCGCGGAGGGCGGGACGCCGCGCGAGCGTACGGTCGACAAGGCGCTGCGGGCTCCGCTCCTCGTCACGATCGTCTTCCGGCCGGAGGACCGTCCGAGGATTCCGCGCTGGGAGCAGCTGGCGGCCACCGCCTGTGCGATCCAGACGCTGGTGTTGCTGCTGCACGACCGGGGCTGGAGCAGCAGTTGGCGTACCGGCCCGTCCACCGAGTACGCCGAGGTGCGCAAGGTGCTGGACATCGGTGCGGACGAGCAGTGCCTCGGCTGGCTGTATGTCGGTACGGAGGAGGAGACCGGGTCTTCCTTCGTGCGGCGGCCGATCGACGGCCACTCGAAGTTCTCGTCCATAGGCGCCCTGGTGCCGCAGGCCTAACGGCCCCCTCTTGCCGCCGCGACGTCGTCCCGCGCACCCCCCGGTGCGCGGGACGGTGTCGTATTACGCCGGGGAGCCGACCTGGGCCGCGGGGGCTTCGGCGGTCTGTGCCGCGAGGTAGGCCAGGGCCGCGCCGGTCATGGCCCGGACACCGGCGGCGATGGTCGGGCCGGGGACCGGGGCGAAGGTGGAGGAGTGGTTCTGCGGGATGTCCTCCGCGAGCCGGTCGTTGAGGAGGGCGGTGTGGAACTCCTCCGGGTCGTTGCCGCCGAAGAACCAGAACACCGAGGGCACCCCGGCGGCGGTGCCGAGCACCCCGAAGTCCTCGCTGGCGGTGTTCGGCCCCATGGCGATGACCGCGTCGGCGCCGAAGACGGCCTCGTGCGCGGCCGCGACGCGCTCGGTCGCGGCGGGTTCGTTGACGGTGGCGGGCAGCTGGTAGCGCGAGGTGATCTCCGGTTCCCGGGGGGCACCGGCCGCCAGCGCCTCCGCTTTCGCGAAACGGCTGATGGTGTCGACGACCTGCTGGCGCACGCCCGGGGAGAACGTACGGATGTTGACGCCGAGTCGCGCCTCGTCCGGGATGACGGAGGCGGTGAGTCCGGCCCGTAGATACCCCACGGTGACGACGACGGACTCCTGGGCGGGCACGGTGCGGGACACGATGGTCTGGAGTCGGCCGACCAGGGAGGCCGCCATCACCACCGGGTCCACCGCGGATTCCGGTTTGGAGCCGTGGCCGCCGCGGCCGAAGAGCCGGATGGTGAGGCTGTCGGCGGCGCCCATCACGGTGCCGGGGACCTTGGCCACCATCCCGGCCGGGCCGGGCCCGACGTGCTGGCCGAGGATGATGTCCGGCTTGGGGAAGCGGTCGAAGAGACCGTCGTCCACCATCGCGTGCGCGCCGAGCCCGCTCTCCTCGGCGGGCTGGAAGACGGCGAGGACGGTCCCCCGCCACGCGTCGCGGTGCGCGGCGAACAGCTCGCAGGCGCCGAGCAGGCAGGTCACATGGATGTCGTGTCCGCAGGCGTGCATGACGGGCACCTGGGTGCCGTCCTCGCCCGCAGCGGTGACCGTGGACGCGTACGGCAGTCCGGTCTGTTCACGTACCGGCAGCCCGTCCATGTCGGCGCGCAGCATGACCACCGGCCCCGGGCCGTTGTGCAGGACCGCGACCACCCCCGTCCGGCCGACGCCCGTGGTGACGTCCCATCCGGACCCCGTGAGCCGGTCGGCCACCACGGATGCCGTGCGCTGTTCCTGGAAGGCGAGTTCGGGGTGCGCGTGGAGGTCCCGGTACAGCTCCTCCAGGCGCGGCAGGGCGGCATCGATATGGGCGTATATGCCGGTCATGAATTCTCCCTACTGCCGGTACTCTTCGAGAAATCGGCTGGTACGGACGATGGCGTCGGTGAGCGTGTCGGAATCGGCCAGCGTCACGAACCGCAGCCGGTTCGGGGTGGGCCAGCCGAAATCACTGCCCGGGGCCACGAGGATGTTTTCCTGGTGCAGGAGGTCGAGCATCAGACGGCGGTCGTCCGTGATACGGGACATCGCCTTGCGGTGCCCGGCGAACACGTACAGCCCGCCGCGCGGTTTGACGCAGCGCATTCCCACGTCGTTGAGCACCCGCCAGGCGAATTCGCGCTGCTCCGCCAGGCGGCCGCCCGGTAGGGTCATCGCGGTGGCGTCGCGCCCGCCGAGCGCGGGGGCGATGGCGTGCTGCGCCGGTACGTTGGGGCAGCCGCGCAGAGCGGCGAGGGCGCCCAGGGCCTCGGCGAACGGCTTCGTACGGCGCGGCGGACCGGTGACCAGGAGCCAGCCCGCCCGGTAGCCGCCGACCCGATAGGCCTTGGAGAGGCTGTTGAAGGTGAGGCATACGAGGCCGTCGGCGAGCGTCGCGAGCGGGGTGTGCGTGGCGCCGTCGAACAGGATCTTGTCGTGGACCTCGTCCGTGAACAGGATCAGGCCGTGCCGTCGGGCCACCTCGGCCAGATCGCGCAGCACCGCCCGGCCGTAGACGGCACCGGTGGGGTTGTTGGGGTTGATGACCAGCAGGCCCTTGGTGCGCGCCGTGATCCGGCGCTCCAGGTCGGCCAGGTCCGGCTGCCAGCCCGCCTGCTCGTCGCACCGGTAGGGCACGGGCGTGGCCCCGGCCATGGTGACGGCTCCGGTCCACAGCGGGTGGCCGGGCAGCGGGACCAGCACCTCGTCGCCGTCCTCCAGTACGGCCTGGGCGGCCATGAGGATGAGTTCCGAGGCGCCGTTTCCGACGTGGACGTCGTCGATGTCGACGCGGGGCACCCCCGCGCTCACGTAGTGCTGGGCGATGGCCCGGCGGGCGGTGGCCAGGCCCTGGGGGTGGCCGTATCCGGAGGAGTCCGCCAGCGCGCGGTGCACATCCAGGACGAGGCTGCCCGGTGGCTGGAATCCGAAAGCCACCGGGTCCGCCTTGTGCAGCCGCAGGACGCGGTGGCCGCTGCGTTCGAGCCGGTCGGCGGCGGTCAGGGCGCCCGTGGCGGGTCTGAGCGTGTGCGTACGGCCGGCCGGGGGGCGCGGACCCACGCGCTCCCCCGGCCGTACCGGCGGCGATACCGGCACCGGTACCGGTCCCGCACGGACGTCTCCGAAGGAGGTCATGAGGTTTCTACGGTGACCGGTTTCTCCGCCACGACCGGCTCCGGCTTGGCCGATGGGGGCGTCAGGGACAGCCGTGCCCACTGGGCCAGGCCGACGCACGCCAGGACCAGGACCGCGGCGGCCAGCGTCCAGGCGCTGATCGACTCGTCCAGCAGCAGCGCCGCCCACCCGACGGTCAGCAGGGGCTGCAGCAGCTGGATCTGGCTGCCACGGGTGACGCCGACCCGGGCCAGACCGGGGTACCAGGCGCAGAACCCGAGGAACATCGAGAAGATCGAGACATAGGCGAGGCCGATGAGGGGCTCGACCGCGATGTCATGGGGCGGGGACACCGCGAGCGACACCGCCGTGATCGGCACGGTGAGCGGCAGGGAGAGGACCAGGCCCCAGGAGATGACCTGCCAGCCCGGCATCATCTTGGAGAGTCGGCCGCCCTCGGCGTAGCCCAGGCCGCCGGTGATGAGGGAGCCCAGGAGCAGCAGGTCGGCGAGGGCGAGTCCGTCGATTCCGTGCTGCAGGCTGTACGCCACGATCACGGCGGCGCCCGCGGCGGCGGCCCACCAGAAGAGCGCGCTGGGACGCTCCCCGCGCAGACGGCCGAAGACGGCGGTGGCCAGCGGCAGCAGCCCGGTGACGACCGCGGCGTGCCCGGAGCTGACGTGCTCCAGGGCGAGCGCGGTGAAGATGGGATATCCGGCGACGATGCCCACGCCGACGAGCAGAAGGGGGATCAGGTGTTCCCGGCTCGGCCGGGGGACGCCCTTGACCTTCAGCCAAATGGCCGCCGGGATGGCGGCGATGACGGCACGGCCGATGCCGATCGTCCAGGCATTGAAGGACGGCAGCGCCTTTTGCGTGGCAGGAAAGGTGAGGGAGAAGGTCACCACGCCCAGCACGGCCAGTAAGAGCCCCATGCCGTTCATGGTTGGCGACGTCGTCTTCGGGGATTTCATGCTCTTTCTGCCTCTTCTGGGGTGAGGGGGATGGGCCGGGCCTGTCCGGCCCGGCCCATCACGCTAGAGCGCTGCCGTCTCCTGGTCCCTGGCCAATCCTCAGGTCGTGGCTTGGTGCCGTATGAAAGCGCTGCTCAGGACTTCCGGTAGTCCGCGAGGAACGAGCCGATACGGGTGATGGCGTCCGCCAGCTGCTCGGTGTCGGGGAGGGTGACGAGCCGGAAGTGGTCGGGGGTGGGCAAATTGAATCCCCGGCCGTGGACCAGGAGAATTTTCTCCTGCCGCAGCAGATCCAGGACGAGCTGTTCGTCGTCGTCCACCGGATAGACCGACGGGTCCAATTTGGGAAAGGCGTAGAGGGCGCCCTTGGGCTTGGTGCAGCTCACGCCGGGGATGTCGTTGAGCATTCGCCAGGCCGTCTCGCGCTGGGCGTGCAGTCGGCCGCCGGGGAGCACGAGGTCGTTGATGGACTGGCGGCCGCCCAGGGCGGTGGCGACCGCGTGCTGGGAGGGGACATTGGGGCACAGGCGCATGTTGGCCAGGATGTTCAGCCCTTCCAGGTATTCCCTGGCGTGCGCCTTGGGGCCGCTGACGGCCAGCCATCCCGAGCGGTAGCCGCATACCCGATAGGACTTGGACAATCCATTGAACGTCAGGCAGAGAAGGTCCGGGGCTATCGAGGCCAGCGGAATGTGCTCGACGTCATCGTAGAGAATCTTGTCGTAGATCTCATCGGCGCACAGGAGAAGCTGGTGGCGTCCCGCGATCTCGGCGATGCCGCGCAGCAGGGCCTCGTCGTAGACCGCGCCCGTGGGGTTGTTCGGATTGATCAGGACGATGGCCTTGGTCCGGTCGGTTATCTTCGCCTCGATGTCGTTGAGGTCGGGATACCAGTCCGCTTTCTCATCGCAGATGTAATGGACCGGCTTTCCGCCCGCGAGGCTCACGGACGCCGTCCACAGGGGGTAGTCGGGTGACGGGATGAGGACTTCGTCCCCGTCGTCCAGGAGGCCCTGCATCGCCATCTGGATGAGTTCGGAGGCGCCGTTACCGAGGTAGACATCGTCGATATCGATGCCCTCGACGCCCTGGGTCTCGTAGTACTGGACGACGGCTCTGCGCGCGGCGACCAGCCCTTGTGAGTCGCCGTAGCCGTGTGATTCGGCGAGGGCTCGCTGCATGTCCAGCACGATGTCGGCGGGGGCTTCGAAGCCGAAGGCGGCGGGGTTTCCGGTGTTCAGCTTGAGAATCCGGTGCCCCTCGCGTTCGAGACGCTTCGCCTCCGTCGCGAGGGGGCCGCGGATGTCGTAGCAGACATCGGCTAATTTGGCCGACTGACCGAGCGTCGCCAACGGCCGGGACAGCGCGTCGGCTTCCCTTGCGTCATGCCGACGGCCACCGGGCGGAATTGAAATGATGCGCCCCATTTTCTCGCTCCCCATCGTGACACCCTTCGCGTGCGACCACGGAGGAGAGTTCTCCTCCGGTACGCCCTGAGGGTAGCGAAGCGGGCCTCCCGCCGCCCCGTGATTAGTGGTTACTCGGCCGCCGACCCGGCCGAGGCCAGCAACGCCTCGACCTTGGTGCGGCAAATGCCGCACCCCGTGGTCGCCTTGGTGCTGCGGGCGATCGCCGCGATGCTGCCCGCCCCCTGGGCCCAGGCCTCCAGAATCCTTTTCTGCGGGACGTTGTTGCAGTAACAGACGGCGATATCGGCCGCCTTCTGGGCGGATTCCTCCTCTCCTATGTCCTCCCGCCGCAACAAACGCATGACCTTGGCCTGCGTCAGCCGGGTACCGGCGTGGTAGTGCTCGATGAACGGCGCGGCATCCGACTCCTCGCCGCCGAGCACCAGGGCACCGCTGATACGCCCCTCACGCAGGACGATCCGCCGGTACGCGCCGCGATCGACCTCTTCGACGGCGTGCACATTCGGGCCGTCCGGAGCGTTGGACTCCCCCATCACGGTCAGTTCGATGCCCGGCGCCTTCAAACGCGTGACGGCCGGGGGAATCGTGGCGGGGGCGTTCTCGTCACGCACTCCGGTGATGGACTCCGCGGCGATTCGGGCGTGCTGCCAGGCCTCGCCGACCAGTCCGCTGACGACGCCCCGTAATTCGGCGCAGTCGCCGATGGCGTAAATGGCGGGATCGGCGGTGCGCATGTCCTCGTCCACGAGTACGCCTCTGCCGACGGGGAGTTCCGCCGCCGCGGCCAGTGCCGTATTCGCCTCGAATCCGCAGGAGAGGACGAGGAGATCACAGGGCACCCACGCGCCGTCCTCCATCCGCACCCGCCGCACCCGCCGGTCGCCCGCGACCTGGGTGATCGTGGAGCCGAGATGGACGGTCACACCGAGGGATGTCAGTTTCCGTACGACGAGATCCGATGCCGTCTGGTCGAGCTGGCGGTTCATCACGACCTTGTCGGCGTGCAGCACCTCCACATCGGCCCCCCGGCTGACGAGGGCGCGGGCCGTTTCCAGGCCCAGCACGCCACCGCCCACGACCACGGCGCGGGAGCCCGGTTCGGCGGCGCGCAGGATGCGGCGGCAGTCGTCGAGGGTGTGAAAGCAAGCGGCGCCTTCCAGTAATTCCCCGGTGTCACCGAAAAGGCCCGCGATCCCCGCCGGTACGCGCGGGGTTCCCCCAGTGGCCACGACGAGCGCGTCGTACGGATGCTCAATACCGTTGCTGTCCGTGACCGTTCGGCGTTTCCGGTTGATCGCCACGGCCCGTACACCCGTTTTCACGGTAGCCGTTCCCTGATCCTCCGAGAGAGGAATCTCGCCCTCGTTCACCATCCCCGACAGAACTTCGGTCAGCATGGTGCGGTTGTAGGCGGCGTGCTCTTCCGCGGCAAGGACGGTGATGCGTGATTCCGGGTCCCGGTGGACCAGTTCCGCCACCGTCCGCGTACCGGCCATGCCATTCCCGATGATGACAATACGCTTCTTCATGTCCGTCCCTGTTGACCGCCGAATGGATCGCCAATGGATCGCGTATCGATCGCGAACTCGGATATGTGAGCATCGTGATCTCATCAGCATGGCGCACGACCACGGCTCAGGGTCGGTGGCCCATCGGCCTGATCAGGGCATGCCCGGAAGCGGAAGTCGCCGGATGTCGCCCCGGGCGTTGGCCTGAAGAGCCTCAACGACCACGGTCGACGCCGGACACAAGCGGGAAACGATCCTCCAAACCACATGTGCCGGACATGGCCCCCTCAGGACGTTTGTCCCGCTATGGTCGCGTTGCTTTGGTGACATGCACATATCTAGCTTGGGTGCGTCGGGAAACGAACGGGGTCGGTGCGTCACCCGATTCCGATGGTGTGGGACGGACATCGACAGAATCCGTCTGCTCGATTACTGCTTCTCGGACGAAGGTGGGGCTTGACATGCGCGAGAATTACGCTGCGTCAACACTCGGGACTACCGCACAGGGAACGCATCGAGAGCAGGCCCAGGCACTCTACGAACTGGCGCTCGAAGACGTCGGCTGGACGCCACATGGCGCGATGCGACGACTCGGCTGGCCGGAACTGGCACTTGAAGACAGCATCCGATTGCTCAATCGACTGGGTCTCTTCGCCGAAAGCGGCAGCACGCCAAGTGGCTGGATAGCGCTGCCGCCACAGAATGCGCTGGGGGATTTGCTGGGCGAGGCGAAAACCCGGGTGGCCGACTTCTGCGCCGACATGACCGCCGCCTGGGACAGCGCCTTTGACACGCTGACCGTGTTCAAGACCTCCTACATGAGCCACATGGACCGCAGCCGCGTCATGGTGGTCGAGGACCCGGCCGACATCGAGGCCACGCTCGAAAGGGAGATCCATGGCGCCGCCAGCGAGGTGACGCTGCTGGGATCCGGAAAGTTACTGGCCAACTCGTTGAAACCGGTGTGCGCGTCCACTCTGGACCGGGGCATCATGCTGCGCTGCGTCGTCAGGTCGTCCACGGCGGGCGTTCCGCAGCCGGTGAATATCGTTCGCGAGCTGCTGGGCAAGGGGGCGGAGTTCCGCACGTACCCCACTCTTCCCCTGAGCTTCGCCCTCATCGACCGTTCCACCGCGCTGTTCGGCGCTCCGCCTCATCCGCTCGCCGACGGCGCCCACCACCGGCGCATGATCGTGATGCAGAGCCCGCTGGTCAATGAGGTCCTGCGGTCCGTATTCGACCACTACTGGTACCAGTCGTCTCCGTTCATCACGGAGATATCCAAAGGAGCCGGGGATAAGGGCGCCGCGGATCAGGAACGAAAACCCGTCGTCATGCACGCCCCCACCAGCATTCGCCAGACCTCGCAGCCCGACAACGTCCAGCAGGCCACCCTGCTGCGCATGCTGGCCGGTGGCATGACCGACCAGGCCATATCGCGGCGGCTCGGTGTGCACGAGCGGACCGTGCGCCGAAAGGTCGCCGAGATCACCGCGAGCCTCCAGGCCAGCAGCCGCTTCCAGGCCGGGGTGAACGCGGCCAAGGCCGGATGGCTGGACGACGAGGTCTTCGAGCTGCCGCCCGAGGGCAGCCGGACCGCCTAGGGGGTTGCGAGGGTGGTCGGGGAAGCCGCACGGTCGGCAAGCACCGTCATATCCGTCATATCCGGATGAAGTCCTCGGCCGCCACCCGGCGCAGTTCCCGTACCACCCGCTTCGGAGACACCAGGCCGGGCACCGTCAGCACCGGGCACTGGACGTGCCCTCGTACGTAGCGGCGTACCGGTGCCCATCGCGCCTCCGCGCGCGCCCCCACCACCAGCACATGCCCCTCTTTGGCGGCCACGGCGCTCAGCACCCTGCCGGGTTTGCCGCGCACCGCCAGCTTGCGCACCGGTACATCGGCCGGGGTGCCGCCCAGAGCCTCGTCGAAGGCCTGTTCCAGGCGCCCCCGAGCTTCCTCCCGCCAGCGCCCGATCCACTCCTGGTTGCAGTTGCGAGCGGAGAGCGCGCGCCCTTCCGGGGTTTCCCAGGCGATCACGGCGGTGAGTTCCCGTCCGCTCTCGCGTGCCTCGGCCACAGCCGCACGCAGGGCCGCCAAGCTCGCCAGCGAGCCACTGACCCCCACCACTACGCGCTGTCCGGTCATCTGGGCTGCTGTCTCCTCGCCGTCGGCCTGCACGGGGCTTCGAAGGTGGCATGAACAGCGGCCAGGTTGGATGGCCACTGTCCAGGCACTGCTGGCAGTGCGGTCACCAATCTTCTGACAGGCGGGGCGCGGGTGGCATAGCCAATCGCAAAGTAGTGGTATGGAATCGGGGCCCACGGACTTACGGGCCTACGGACTTACGGGCGGGCCTACGGGCCGCGCGAGCGGTCAGCCGATCCGATCGCTCGCGCGGCACGGCAGCTACGCGGAGTCCTGCACGGACACCGAGGCATTGGCGTCCTCGGCGTCCTCGGCGTCCTCAACGGCCTCCGTACGCCCGCCTCCCCAGCGGGATCGCACCACCGGGTAGCCCACCGCCAGGAGGACGAACCACACCGCGATGACGTAGAGCGCCACACGGGTGTCGGAGTTCCAGGCGATCAGCACGACGATGAAGGCGAAGAACGCCAGGACCAGCCAGTTCGTGTACGGCGCCCCGGGCATCCGGTACGACGACCGCGGGGTCGTCTCGCTCCGTACCGCCCGGCGGTAGAACATGTGCGTCACCAGGATGACGCTCCACACCATGATGGCCCCGCCGGTGGACACCGCCGTGATGTAGACGAAGGCATGCTCCGGGTCGACGGCGTTGACCCACACCCCGGTCGCCATGACCACGGCGGAGGCCAGCACCGCCGCGACCGGCACGCCCCGCTTGCTGAGCCGCGCGAGCGCCTGCGGGCCGTGCCGGTTCAGGCTCGCGGTGCGCAGCATGCGGGCCGTCGCGTACAGGCCTCCCGCGTTGCAGGAGGACAGCGCGGAGGTGAGGACGACGAAGTTGACGATGCTGGCGGCCCCGGGAATCCCGATCTTGTCGAAGGCGGCGACGAAGGGGCTGGTCCCGGGCTGGAACTCCTGCCAGCTGACGACGGAGAGGATCACCAGCAGCGAGCCGAGGTAGAACAGGCCGAAGCGGAGCGGCAGGCTGTTGATGGCGCGCGGGATGTTCTTGTCCGGATCCTTGGTCTCGGCGGCCGTGACACCCACCAGCTCCACGCCGAGGTAGGCGAAGAGCACGATCTGCAGCGTGAGCAGCGAGTCCCCGATGCCGCGCGGCACGACGCCGCCGTCCGCCCACAGATGGGTGACCGAGGCCGTGGGACCGGCGTCGCTGAAGCCGATGAGGAGCACGCCGAGGCCGATCATGATCATGCCGACGATGGCGGCGACCTTGATGATGGCGAACCAGAACTCCAGCTCCGCGAAGATCTTGACGGAGATGAGGTTCACGCAGGCCAGCACCGCCAGCGAGATCAGGGCGGTCTTCCACTGCGCGAACTCGGGGTACCAGTACGTCATGTACTGCCCGGCCGCGGTGATCTCCGCCATCCCGGTGGTGACCCACATGATCCAGTACGTCCAGGCGGTGGCGTACCCCCAGAACGGCCCCAGGTACTCCCGCGCGTGGTCGGCGAACCCGCCGGGGCTCGACCGCGCCGTCAGCAGCTCCCCCAGCGCCCGCATGACGAGATAGAGCAGGACTCCGGCCACCGCGTACCAGATGATCAGGCTGGGCCCGGCCTGCGAAATCGCGGTCCCGGCACCGAGGAAGAGCCCCGTACCGATGGTGCCCCCGATAGCCATCATCTGCAGCTGTCGTGAGCCCACGGCCCGTCTGTACTCGGTGGGGCCTTCGCTTAACTTGTCCAACTTTCCGTGCCCTTCTCTTGGTGTGGCTGGTCCGGCGCGGAGTATGGCACTCCGCTCTTCCCGGAGCACCTGGATTCCGCTGGTCGCCGACGCGGGCGGGCCTGCTGAACGTCTCACCTCCGTCACGGAGTCGGGGCAAGAGGCATGCATCCATCCCGCTACGGCGATCATGCACAAGTGGAAATCGCCGAACTCGTCCTGAAGTACATAGAGGCGCTCGTCTGGCCCGCCGTGACCGTGGGCCTGGTCTGGGGCCTGCGCAGCCACCTCCGCGAGGCGTTCGCGCGGATGTCCCGCCTGGAGACTCCGGCGGGCGCGATCGAGTTCGAGACGCAGGCGCGGGACGTACTGAACCAGGCGGAAGCGGCGACCATCGCGCCCCCGCCGCCGGTGACCCCCACTCCGCCTCCCTACCCCTGGCCACCGACCCCCTCCCCGGCCGGGGAGGCGCCGCCCGCGTACGACGCCGTACAAGAAGGCCTCGGCCCGTCCCCCCGCGAGACCCCCACGCCCACGCCCCCGACCGCACAGCCACAGCCACAGCCACAGGGTCCGCAGATCCCGACGCAGCAAGCACCCCCGCCGTCCGTAGGCCCGTGGGCTTCTCCCCCGTACACGCCACAGGCGGACGCGCCCGAGCCACCGCCCTGGCGCGAACAGCTCAGCGAAGCCCGCACCATGGTCGACGCGTCGCCCGTGGGTGCCATCGTCGCGGCATGGAACGCGTTGCTGAGCGCACCACAGGGCGTCCTGCCGCCCGACATCGTCGATGTCCTCAACCGGCTACGCACCCTCCGCAACCAGGCCGTGCACCATGCCGACACCGTCACCCCCGCCGCCGCCCGGGACTACATCGAAACCTGCCTCCGCGTCGCCCGGCTGGTCACCCATGCAAGGCACCCATAGCTCCAGCGTCCCGACGCGGATACCCTGAGTGACGACCACGCTCGTGGCCACATCAAGCGGAGGCAGACATGACTCGTGCCTGGGAAGCCGACCCGTCCGCGTTATTCGAGCGGCGGCTCGGAAAGTCCGCCAAAGAGCTGGGCCATACCGATGGCCGTGACGACTGCCCGGACATCTGGCAGCTCGACAACGGCGACATCGCCGTGATCGGACGGGACCTCACGGCCGTCTACGGTGCTCAGTTGCCGGACGGCGTGACCATCGGCCGCGACGAGCGACTGGTCGTCATCCCCGGGAACATGCTCAGCGCGGCGAAGGCGGACATCCCCGATGCTTGATCCGCAGGCCCCCACGCTCCCGCCCGAGCAGGGCGAACGGCTCGACCGAGACGCCTACAAGAGCGAGTTCCGGGAACGTGAGGCCACGATCCGTGACGCCGTCTCCTGGAAGCTGGAGCGCCGTCAGCACTTCGAGGAGCAGGGCAGCCCCAGCCGGGACGCACTGCGCCAGGGGCAGTGGAAAGAGGCGTTGAGGCTTCTCGAAGTCCGGCGTGACGGCCTGCGCGCCACCGCCGAAGCGGACGCGGAGCACGGGCACACCTTTCACCGGGTGCGGATGGTCGAAACACCGCTGACCCCGTACATCCAGTGGGAACTCCACTCCCACCGGCAGCGCGCCGAGTACGGGGAGCGGATCCGGGTCCTGGACGCCCGCACGTGACCCCCGCCGAAACCGAGGGCCTGCTGCCGGAAATCGTGGTGCTCGGCGGCAGCGTCCTCTTCCAAGTGCTCTACGACGAGACCGGGTTCTGCGTCGGCGCGGTCCGCCACACCGGCCAGGACACCGTCGGCGACTGGGCAGGCTATCTGGAGAAGCTCTACGCGGCAGGCGAGGACGTCGCGTCGTACTTCGCCCGCGAAGTGGCCCCGCTTCCGCCTCCCCGACTCCCCGCTTGAGGAAGGACGAGACAGATCACCGACTCCAGCTCAGACGACGGGCACGCCAACAACAGCCACCACCCCACGGCAGCTACCGGCCAACGTGCCCGGCTTCGTCAACCGCACCGACGAGTTGGACCAGTTGAACGCCGTCCTGGTCGGCGAGGACGGCGATCCGCTGGTCGTCTCGGTGTACGTGATAGCCGGAATCGCCGGTGCGGGAAAGACGTCGCTCGCGCTGCGCTGGGCGCACCACGTGCGGGACCGCTTCCCGGACGGGCAGCTCTACGTCAACCTGCGCGGTTACGACCCCGGGGAGCCGGTCGCCGCGCACACAGCCCTGAACCGTTTCCTCCCCGCGCTCGGAGTGCCCGCCTCCTCCGTACCGCGCGATCCCGACGCCGCCGCCGCGCTCTACCGCTCGCTGCTGGCCGACCGCCGCGTGCTGATCGTCCTGGACAACGCGGCCACGGTGGGCCAGGTGCGTCCGCTGCTGCCCGGGAGCGCCGGGAGTCTGGCCGTCGTCACGAGCCGCAGCCGCCTCGCCGGGCTCGCCGTCCGTGACGGGGCGCGTCGGCTGACACTGAGCGTCCTGCCCGAGCCGGAGGCAGTCGCCCTGCGGCTGGACGACCTGATCGCCGACCTGCGGGACGAAAGCGCCCTCTGGGACGCCCTCAGCACAGGGGACGACGAGGAAGCCGAAGCCGTGCGCACCGTGTTCGCGTGGTCGTACCGGGCACTTCCCGACCAGGCCGCCCGGCTGTTCCGGCTGCTGGGGCTGCACCCCGGCCCCGAGTTCGGCCTGCACGCGGCCGCCGCGCTCGCCCGCCTGACCACCAGCCGGACCCGTCAGCTGCTGGACTCTCTGACCAGCGCGCATCTGCTGGAGCAAACCGGCCCCTGACCCACGAGCGAGCGCACTGACGCGGAACTGAACACGATGACGTCTACCGCTGGGTGATGTTGACCATCCAGGTGATCCCGAACCGGTCCACGAGCGAGCCCGCCTCGTCACCCCAGGCCTGCTTCTCCAGCGGCATCGTCACGGTGCCGTCGGCGGACAACTTCTCGAAGCAGTGGCGGAGTTCGCTGTCGTCGCCGCCGAGGTACACCGCGACATTGTTGCCCGGGTGGCAGGGCACGCCCTCCGGCACGTCCCATGCCATCAGCGTGTATCCGCCGGGGGTGTCGAGCCGGGCGTGCATGATCTTGTCGGCGTTGGGCGCGTCCGGTGAGCCGGAGTCCGCGAACGCGGCCATCTCCAACTCGCCGCCGAACACCTGCTGGTAGAACTCCATCGCCTGCCGCGCGTTCCCGTCGTAGCTGATGTACGGGTTGAGGCGAGACGCCATCTCATGCTCCTTCGCGTGAGGACCGTGGGAGTGAACTGTGGGAGTGACCACTCGGGTTGTCCGAGGGACACGGCAGGAGCCTCGCAGCAATTCACGACACCGTATGTCACGTATTCCTTCCGGGTTTTCGCCTTTAAGGTTTTCGCATGCGTGCCGACCGGTTGGTCTCACTGGTTCTACTGCTGCGCCAGCGCGGTCGGCTGTCCGCGACGACGCTCGCCCGCGAGCTGGAGGTATCCACCCGCACCGTGCTGCGCGACATCGAGGCGCTGTCCGCGGCCGGTGTCCCGGTCCACGCCGAGCGCGGACGGCACGGCGGTTTCGCGTTGCTGCCCGGTTTCCGAACCGAGCTGACCGGGCTGAACCACGACGAGGCCCTTGCCCTGCTGGTCGCCGGATCGCGGCGCGGCGCACAGGCGTTCGGCCTCGGCTCGGCGCTCGCATCGGCCATGCTCAAGGTGGTCGACGCGCTGCCCGAAAGCCATCGGGACACCGCGGCGGGCGTGGCCGAGCGATTGCTCATCGACCCCGAGACCGACCTCCTCTCACGTCGGCTGGTCGCCGAGGACATACCCGACCCCATCGCGGCCGAGGTCCGGCGCGCGGTGTTCGCCGGGCACAAGCTGCGCATCCGCTACGCGGCGGTGGACCAGGCCCCGAAGTGGCGCACGGTGGACCCGATCGGCCTGGTCACCGTGCGCGACCAGGGCTACTTGCTGGCCACGAGATCCGGCGCGGACCGCACCTACCGGCTGTCCCGGATCGTGGCCGCCGAGGAACTCGCCGAACCCGCGCAGCGACCGGACCGGGTCGACCTGGACCGGGCCTGGCAGGAACGCGGCACACGGTTCCGCACCGGCGGCGACCACGTCACCGTGCTGGTCCGAGTGGCCCCGACGCGACGGGAGGACCTGGTGGGCACCGCGCTGGCCGTCCTCGCCGAAGAAGCCGACGCGGACGGCTGGCTGCGACTGGAGGCGGCCTTCCAGGACGCGCGACACGCCGAATGGGCGCTGTGGCAGCTCGCCACGGACGCGGAAGCCCTGGCCCCACAGTGGCTGCGCACGGCCCTCCACGCCCGTGCCACCGAGGTCGCCACCCGCTACGCCGCGCCCTCCTGAGCGCCACGGCGGTGGCCAGCCCGACCCGCCCCACTGGGCACCTCCTGCCGACGTACGTCCTTCCCCCCGCAGTGTGCTGCCTGCTCGAGGAGCCGCTGCTCGACGCGTACTTCTACGAGGGCGACCTGCTGCCCGCCGCCGTCAATACCCCTGCTTCGGCATGGGGCCCGGGGCCTGGGGCCCGTCAGCGTCGGGCGTCGGGCGTGAGACGGGCGCACGCGGCCACCACCTCCGCTCGGTGGCAGGATTCCGTACCCTCCAGGGCCGCCTCCACTCGCCGGGTGAACTCCCGCTCGCGCTCTCGCTCCCGCCGCTCCTCCGCCCGGTGGCGAACCCACCACCGCGCCACCCCGGCGAGCACCACCACGACCGCCAGCAGCCACGCATGCTCCCCGGCCGCCGCCACATCCACCGCACCGAACACCGCAGCCCCTCTCCCTTGCTCGTCCTTGAGCCCGGCAGGCCTGCCGGTGCGGTCAACTCTGCGTGTCGTCCGGAGTTTCCCTCTAGCGTGAGGAAACAGGGGGGAAACCCCTCACAGTACGAAGGGGGAGGACATGGCGGGCGGAAGACCCCGTACCAGCGGGAGCAAGCCGCTGCCCGAACTCCAGGAGCTGGCGGACTGGTTCAAGGAGACCAGACGAGCCGCCGGGTACGAGACCACACACGCCTTCCTCGCCGCCCACGGTTCGGACCACCGGGTCCCCCACAGGAAAGCCGTCTACGAGATCGTTGGTGCCCAACGGCTGCACGAGCTGGCGACGTATGAGCGGTTCGCCCAGGCTCTGGGCCAGCCCCCACAGGCCGTCGCCGAAGTCTTTGGCCGGGCCCGGAGCGCGCTGGAGCACCGGGAGCTGGCCGCCCGGCGGGCCGGAGCCCCCGGCCGCGCTCCCACCCCGTGGTCGGGTATCCCGCTGCCCGAGGCCTGGCTGCAAGACCTGCTGTCCGGGCAGGCGGCCGCAGCCGAACGGTTCCCGTACGACCTGCTCGGCGTGCGGAAGCCCCCGCTGTCCCACATCCACATCGAGCAGGACCTCCAGCCACTCTCGGAAAACACAGCAGAGCAAGCCCCACGCGCCACCGGCCCCGTCCCCACCCTCGCCGCCGCGCTCTCCGCACACGACCACCTGTTCATCACGGGCGGTCCTGGCGCGGGGAAGACCACCCTCGGCCGCCATCTGGTCCGGCAGATCGCCCGGTTCTGGCTGCGCGAGAAGGGAGCGGAGGAGCCGTGGTGCCGGGAGGCCGTGGTCGCCGTACGGGTCACAGCGACGGACCTACGGACCCGTCGCGCCTTCCACCGCCAGCTCAGCGACGCCGCCGACCGCGCCGGAACCCTGCGCAGCGCCGTGCCGCCCGACCGCTTCGCCGTACGGCCGCACGGCGTGCGGTGGCTGGTGGTCGTCGACGGGCTGGACGAGGTCGTCTCACCGGACGAACGGAAGCTGATCCTGGAGAACCTGGCCCGGGAAGTCCGGCCGCACGGCATGTTCCGGCTGGTCATCACGTCCCGGCCGCTCCCCCAGGACGAGCTGCGGCCCTTCCAGTCCATGCCGTCCATCGGTTTCTACACGCTCAAGGGTTTCGACCCGGCGCAGCAACTCGCCTTCGCCGAGCGCTGGTTCGCCGCCCAGGAAGTCCCCGACGCGGACGCCGAGGCCCGTTCCTTCCTGGAGGAAGTCGGCCACGCCGGTCTGGGGGAGGTGCTCCAGGTGCCGTTGCTGTCCACCATCGCCGCCGCCCACCGCAGCCGGAACCCGGGAGCGCCGCTGCCCCGGGGGCGGGTCGCGCTGTACGAACAGTTCCTCGCCGACGTCGCCACGGCCCGCGAGGGCGCCGACGAGGTCGACAAGGCCTTCCGGGCCCGCTGGGAGCGGCGCGGGCAGGGCCGTCTCGCCGAGTGGATGCTGATCAACCGGGACGACCTGATTACCCACCTGGCCTGGCTCCGCACCAGGGGCGGGACCACCCTCCTGGACACGGCCGTAGCCTGGCTCGGCACGAACCTCCCGGCCGACCTGACATGGCCGGACGGAGTACGGGACGAACTCGGCCAGTTCCTCGCCCAGAGCGGCGCCCTGGTCCACGACCACGGCGAGGTCTCCTTCCTCCACCTGTCGTTCGCGGAGTTCCTGGCCGCACGGGACGAGGCAGCACGCATCCCGGCGGACTTCCCGGACCTCGACGATTGGGCGGATGAGATCCGCGCCCCATCCTCCCGGAACCGGGTCCTGTTCACCTTCGCTCTGTGGGCCCGTCGCCCCGGCCACGACGTGACCGTGGTCGTGCGCCATCTGCTGGCCGGTGACCTCGACCACCGGATCATGGCGGCGCGGTTGATCACCTCCGGGGTGCGGCTCGGGGATGCTCTGGAGGACGCGGTGATCGACCGTGTCGTGGATTTCGGTCAGAAATCGACCCCCGATGAGCGCAGGGGTGGTGAGGTACTGCGAGAGCTGTCCCAGCTCAAGGGGAACCGACGGCTGGCGGCCGCCTTGCGGCGGATCGCGGAGGCCACAGGGCTTTCCGCTTCCCTGCGGATTGGTGCGGCTTCCGCGTACGCACAGGTCGCTTCGCTTTCCGAAGGGGTGGCCCTGCTCAAGGAGATGTCTCAGCAAGTCCCGCCGGAGGGCGTACTGGACTGCTGCCGGGAGCTGGCAGCACTCGATCCGGCCGACGCCGGGTTCCGCGCGCGACTGCTCTCGGATCTGCTCGCCTCACCCACGTCATCTTCCTGGGCCCGTCTCATAGCCGCGGAGGAGCTGTCTCTGCTAGGCCGTACTGAGGGTCTGGCAGAGTTCGCCTGCTCGTTCTTGGCCGGTACCGAGGAGAACGGCGGACACCTGAGGCAAGCGGGGCATCTCTGGTTCACGTTGGAAGGGCCATCGGCAGCGCCGCGTGTAGCGGCAGCAGTGGCCGGGCGGTCCAACACCCGGGAGTGGGCCAAAGCTGCCTTGGCGGAGGTGCTGTTCCGCTTCGGCCTCGTCGACGAGGCACTTCCACTGTTGGAGTACACCATCCAGACCTCGGCGGACTCAGATTCGATCACCGAGATGGTGCGTGCGTGGCTCGACCAGCAGGGAGAGAAGGCTGCCAATGCTCTGGTCGATCTGCTGCGTGGATACGAGGTCTGGAACTCGGACGAGCGCCCGAACATCGCACTCGACCTCGTACGAGCCGGATACCCGCGACAGGCGGTGGAAGTGGTCCGGTTCAGCCTCAACGATCCTGACCCGGACGCCCGGCACCACCTCGGGCTGGAAGCGATGGCACTCACCCGAGCATTGGGCCCACAAAGTGCGGAGGAGGTCCTGACTTGGCTGGACCGCCACGCGGCGACAGCGGACTCCTACGCCATCGCGATACGGATTCTGACTGAGGCGGATGCTGATGCATCGGGCCTACTTCCCCTGTCGCGACGACTGCTTCGCCATCCGGGCAGCGGAAACGACGAGTTCACCTCGGCCGCCCGCACGATCCTCAGGTTCGCCCCCGTCGATGCCTGCGCCGAAGTGCTCGCCGCGCTACGCGACCGCCCGTACGGCGGTCCTTCCCTGCGGGCTGCGCTGCTGCCGTTGCTCGCCGAATACGGAGAGGCAACGGCCGTACGCACCCTGAGCCAGGAGTTGCTGGCGGACCCCGGGCTGGTCAGCCATGAGTTGCGGGCCGTGGTCGCCGCCTGGCTGGCCCTGGAGGGCCGGGAGGCTGCGGCCCTCATCCTGGACCGGGTCCGGGCATCGGTACGGCTGACGACTCAGCAGAGCGCGGACCTTGCCAAGTTCCTGGACTCCGAAGACTTGGCCCATGTGGCCGTCCCGCTGTGGTGCCAGATGGCCGCGACGCCCGGTACCAGTATCGAGACCCGCTGGCGGGCTGTGCAGCAGCTACTCGCCGTTGACGCCGTCCCGCAGGTCGAACAGTGCTTGCGCACCGCCCTGCTGGCTCCGCACACCCCGGACGAGGCCCTGCTGCTGAGCCGTCTGCTGGCCTGGGTGCGGCCACCGACACCTGGCGCCGGGTGACGATGGATTGCGGAGAGTAGTCGCCCTCTCTACGCTGGAGCCCGAATTAGCTGCAAGCGGAGGCAGACATGACACGTCGCTGGGAAGCCGACCCGTCCGCGTTATTCGCCCGGCGGTTGGGCAAGACCGCGCAGGAGCTGAACACGTCGGATGATGACGAGGACTGCCCTGACATCTGGCAGCTGGACAATGGCGACGTCGCCGTCATCGGACGGGACCTGACATCCGTCTACGCCGATCACCTGCCGTCCGATGTCAGGATCGGCCAGGACGAGCGCTTGGTGGTCATCCCCGGCGTCATGCTGTCCGCCGCGAAGCGGGACATCCCGGATGCCTAGCCCCGCACCAGCACTCGACCGCACCCAGGGCGTGCGGCTCGATCTGGACGCATACCACCGCGATTTCGCGGAGGTCAGGGCCCGCTCACTCGGCCAGGACTCATGGAAGCTTGAGCGTCGGCAGCACTTCGAGGAGCAGAACCACCCCGGGCGGGAGGCCCTGCGGCGCGGGGACTGGGACGAGGTGATGCGCCAGCTCGAAAAGAAACGTCCTCGGTTCCTGGAGAGCGTTCAGAAGGACCGCGAACGCGGTAGCACCTTCCACCGCGTCCGGATCGTGGAGCAGCCCTTCACCCCCTACGTGCGCTGGGAACTGCTCTCCCTGCGCGTCCAGGCCGAGTGCGGCAAGCCGGTCCGGGTTGTGAAGGTCGACCGCGTGCGGGAGTTCGAGCAGCGGACGATCCTGCCGGAAGTCGTCGTGCTGGGGACGCAGGTGCTGTACGAGGTGGTCTACACCGACGAAGGGGTGCCGGACGGCGCCGTACGGCATGGCGAACCGGAACTTGCAGCCCGCTGGGCGTCGTTCATCTCCGGCCTGTACGCCGAGGGCGAGGACATCGGCGCGTATGTGGAGCGCCACGCAGACCTTCACCCAACGCTGAGTCGGGAGTGAGCCATCGACGGCGGAGCTGACCGGGAAGAGAACCCCGGCACGCACTCGGAGCTGTCCGGCACCGCACACGACGTCGTACAGGCCCGCGATGTCAGCGGCGGCATCCACTTCCACGCCCCATCGATAGAACCCGTCGCGCCCCGCCAACTCCCCGGGGACATCCGCCACTTCGTCGACCGCACCGACGCGCTTGAGCGCCTGAACGCGATCCTCCCGGGTGACGAGGCCGACACCCCACTCCTCGTCTCCGTCTGCGTCATCGCCGGGACCGCCGGGGCGGGCAAGACATCCCTCGCACTGCGCTGGGCGCACCACGCCAAGGGCCGGTTCCCCGACGGGCAGCTCTACGTCAACCTGCGCGGCTACGATCCCGGCGAGCCGGTCGCCCCGCACGAAGCGCTGCACCGCTTCCTGACCGCGCTCGGTACGCCCACCCCGGCGATCCCGGCCGATACGGACGCGGCGGCGGCGCTCTACCGTTCGACACTCGCGAGCCGCCAGATGCTCGTAGTCCTCGACAACGCGGCCACCATCGCGCAGGTCCGGCCGCTGCTCCCGGGCAACTCCCGCTGTCTGGTCGTGGTGACCAGCCGTGGCCGTCTCTCCGGGCTTTCCATACGCGACGGGGCCGAGCGGATCACCCTCGGCACGCTGCCGGAGGCGGAGGCGGTCGCGCTGCTGCGTGCGGTGACCACGGGATACCGCCCGGCGGACGACGGCCAAAAGCTCGCCGAACTCGCCCGCCTCTGCGCCCGCCTTCCGCTCGCACTGCGGATCGCTGCCGAGCGGGCGGCCAATCACCCGCACATGGGCATCGACGAACTGATCACGGACCTCCGTGACGAGTCCGCGCTGTGGGACGCGCTGAGCACGGGCGACGAGGCGGAGGCGGAGGCGGTCCGGACCGTCTTCGCCTGGTCCTACCGGGCCCTCTCCCCCGACGCGGCACGCCTGTTCCGGCTGCTCGGGCTGCACCCCGGCCCGGACTTCGGGCTGGCGGCGGCCACGGCCCTGGCGACGCTCCCGGCCCGGCGTACGCGCCAGCTGCTCGACGTCCTCGTCGGCGCCCACCTGCTCGATCAGACGGCCCCCGACCGCTACGAGTTCCACGACCTGCTCCGCGCGTACGCCGCCGACCAGGCCAAACACGAGGAACCAGCGCCCGCCCGGCTGGCCGCCCTCCGCCGCCTCCTCGACTGGTACGCGCACACCGCCAACGCGGCGATGGGCTTCCTGTGGCCCCACCGCAAGCCACTGCCACTCGAACAGCCAGCTGTCACACCGGCGTTCGCCGACTACGACCAGGCAGCGGACTGGGCGGAGCGGGAGCAGGCCAACCTCGTGGCGGCGGTGCGCGTCGCCGAGCGGGAGAAGCTGGACGTCCACGTCACCTACCTGGCCGACCTGGTCTGGTCGGCGCGGGCGCCGTCCGCCGCGATCCCGGACCTCCTCCCCGTCATGGAGCAGGGGCTCCGCGCGGCGCGGCGGTCAGGTGACCGCGCGATGGAGGCGCGGCTGCTGGAAGCGCTCGGGCTGGGCAGCCGGATGGCGAACCGGCCCACGGCGAGCCGGGAGTTCCTGGACGCCGCCCTGGCCCTGCGGCGGGAACTGGGCGACCGGAGAGGAGAGGCGGCAGCGCTCAACGCGCTCGGGCTGCTGGCCCTCCGGGCCCGGCATCTCGACACGGCCGACGGGCATTTTCTCCAGGCAGTGGCCCTCAGCCGCGACCTGAGCGACAGCCGGATGGAGATCGTGGCCCGCTCGAACCTGGCCACGTCCCGCCTCCAGGCCGGGCGCCTCGATGAAGCGGAGCACGACGCGCGGCGGGCGCTCGATTTCCACCGCGAGGCGGGCAACAAGCGCAGCATCGGCAACGCGCTCCGCATCCTCAGCGCCGTCCACCTCGACCGGGGCGAACCGCAGGAGGCCCTACGCGCGGCGGACGAGGCCGTCGACATCGCGCTCGAACTGCGCAACACCACCCTCGAAGCGTATTGGCTGCTCACCCAGGCCGACGCGCTGCGCGGACTGAGACGGTTCGGGGACGCGCTGGAAGCGGGGCAGCGGTCGGTGGCGTTGCACGGCAGGCTGGGAGACGCGTCGCGGCAGGCGATGGGGTGGCACGGGGTGGGCGAGACGTACCAGGCGATGGGGCGACGCGCGGACGCCGCGCCGTTTCACCGGATGGCGGCGGAGGCGCACCGCGCGCTCGCCGAGCCGTGGCACGCCGCCCTCGCGCTGGACGGGCTCGCCCGTGCGATGCGAGACGACGACCCGGAGGCGGCGCGTCGGCACTGGGCGGAGGCGCTGAGCCTCCTCGCCGACTACGCCGACCCCCGGGCGACGACCGTACGTAGCGGCATCGAACGCCGGTTGGCGGCGCCGGGCGACACGGGCTAGGCGCGTCAGATCTGGTTCTCGCCGCCGTCGACGTACACGTTGGCTCCGAGCATGAAGGTGCTCTGGTCGGAGGCGAGGAACGCCACGAGCCCGGCGACTTCCTCCGGGCGCCCCATCCGGCCTATCGCCAGACCCGCGGCGAGGTTCGCCCTGCCCTCGGTCGCGTTCTCCTCGCCGAAGACGTTCGTGATGCCGGGGGTGTCGATCGGGCCCGGCGAGACGGCGTTGACCCGGATGCCGCGGTCCTTGAGTTCGTTGGCCCAGGTCCGCGCGTAGGAGCGGACGGCGGCCTTGGAGGCGGCGTACGTGCCGAACGCGTGCGTGCCGTTGTCGGCGGCGGTGGAGGCGTTGAGGATCACCGAGGCGCCCTCGTTGAGCAACGGCAGCGCCTTCTGGACGGTGAACAGCGTGCCCCGCACGTTGACGCCGAAGGTCTGGTCGAAGTGCTCCTCGGTGACCTCCTCCAGCGTGGCGAACGTCGCGGCGGCGGCGTTGGCGAACAGCACGTCCAGCCCCCGGCCCCGGGCGCGGACCGCGTCGTACAGGCGGTCCAGGTCGGCCAGGTTCGAGATGTCGCCCGCCACCGCGGTGGCCCGCTCCGCGCCGATCGTCTCGACGGCCGCGTCCAGCTCGGTCTTGCGCCGACCGGTGATGAAGACGTACGCGCCCTCGTCCGCCAGCCGTACGGCGCTGGCCAGGCCGATCCCGGTGCTGCCGCCGGTGACGACGGCGGTCTTGCCTTCGAGCTGTCCCATGGGAATGACCTCCACAAAGTTCCGCAAAGTTCAGTACCGAGCGGTACAGAACTAGACCGTAGCACCTTCTGCATCGATCGGTACAGAAAGGTAGGCTGGTCTCATGGAGAGCAGTCGGAAGGCGCCGGTCGGTCGGCCCAGAGGCTTCGACGCCGACGCGGCCCTCGAACAGGCCATGCGGGTCTTCTGGGAGCAGGGCTACGACGGCGCCAGCCTCACCGACCTCACCAGCGCCATGGGCATCACCCGCACCAGCATGTACGCGGCCTTCGGCAACAAGGAGGACCTGTTCCGCAAGGCCCTGGAGCGCTACGAGGAAGGCCCCGCCTCGCACACGACCCGGTCCCTGGGCGAGCCGACCGCCCGGCAGGTGGCCACCGCCTTTCTGAACGGCTCCGTACGGGCCACCACCCGCCCCGACTGCCCCGCCGGGTGCTTCGGCATCCAAGGCTCCCTCGCCGCGGGTGAATCCGGAAGCAACGCCCGCGACACCCTCACCGCCTGGCGCAACGAGGGCACCGACCTCTTCCGCGACCGGTTCCAGCGAGCCGTCGACGAGGGCGACCTGCCGCCCGACACCGACCCCGCACTGCTCGCGCGCTACCTCATGACCGTCGCCAACGGCATCGGCGTCCAGGCCGCCAGCGGCACCTGTCGCGAGGACCTGCAGCGGGTGGCCGACATGGCCCTGCGGAACTGGCCGCCCGCCTGAGCCCAGCCGGGGTGTACGGCAATCACACCGGCGCACCCGGCCCGCTGGGGAGATCGGCGTCACCGATCTTCGCGACCGCCGGTTGCGGAAGTGGCTCGACGATAGCCGCGTCGCGCCCGTCAGCGGTCCTCAGCAAGAAGGGATGCCCGACAAAAGTGCTCAGCACCCGATGCTGGCCTGGCTGAATCGCCCCAAAGGATTGCAGCTGCCCCTCCCAGTCGACCCAGTGCAAATCAAGCGGGACCGCGGCGTTGTTGACGATACGGATCGAGGTCTGGCGTGTGCTGTTCTGCGACCTGAGCTGCCGCCAATCCACTCCGCGTGTCACGGTGATGGCTGGAATGCAGGGAGGGATGGCTGGCACCAGATACCTCACGGCCCAGGCAAAGCCCGCCTGCGCATACACGGTGAGTGCCAGCAGGAGGAGATCCATGCCGCTCGCGTCAAAGGCGAGGCGCGCCGCGCCGACCAAGGCGCCGACCACGATCAGAATCACGAGGGAACTCATACGAACAGCCATGGTCCACCTGCGTGCTTGCCGTCGCTCACCCTCTCCCAATGAGTCCCTGAACCTCGTCACGTAATCATCGGTCCTGGGAATCAGCAGTGAGCTGACGAATCCGGCGAAGGTGATGAGTCCCCAGAGTGACGCGAGTACAGATTCCATATGTCCCCTCGGATGGACTCCGCTCAGCCCGCGGTGAGGCAAGCAGGCAAGCCCCTGCCGTAACCCTGCCCATCGCAACACCGTGGGCAACGGGCAACGGGCAACGGGCAACTCCGCGGCCGCTGGGCGAACTGGCGATCACCCGACAAAAGCGGTGCGGGGAATGTCGGGCGATCGGGGCCGGGGCCGCCGCACGGTGGGGGCATGGATGACACGACCATGGATGACACGACCCTGGTATCCCGCTTCCTCCGCGACGGCTTCGTGAAGCTGGAGGGCGCCGTCGCGCCGCGCGTGGCCGCCGACTGCGCGCGGCTGCTGTGGCGGGAGACGGGCTGCGCCCCGGACGACCCGTCGACGTGGACGCGGCCCGTGCACTGGGTGGGCGGCATGGCGCAGGGGCCGTTCGCCGCCGCACCCAACTCCCCGTCGCTGCACCGCGCGTACGACCTGCTCGTCGGCGCGGGACGCTGGGAGCCGCGCTACTCGCTGGGCACGTTCCCGCTGCGCTTCCCGCACGAGGAGGAGCCCGACGACGCGGGCTGGCACATCGAGGGGAGCTATCTACCGGAAGGCGAGAGCTGGTACTTCACGAATCTGCGCTCCCGGGGCCGGGCGCTGCTGATGCTGTTCCTGTTCAGCGAGGTCGGTGAGGAGGACGCCCCGACCCGCATCAGGGTCGGCTCACACCTCGACGTGCCGAAGGTGCTGGAGAAGTACGGGGAGGACGGGGCGAGCGGGCTGACCCTCGCCCCCGATCTGGTGGCGGCGTCCGACCACCGGCCACTCGCCCTTGCCACCGGGTCCCCGGGCGACGTCTTCCTGTGCCACCCCTTCCTCGTGCACGCGGCTCAACCGCACCATGGGGCGCGGCCGCGCTTCATGGCGCAGCCGCCGCTGATGCCCGCCGCACCGTACGAACTGGAACGGGCCGACGGCGCGTACTCACCCGTCGAGATCGCGATCCGCCGGGGCCTGGGGAAAGAGGGGAAAGAGAAAGAGAAGGGAAGCCGGGCATGCTGGAGCGGCTGAACCAGGCCATGGAGCACATCGAGGGCCGCCTCGACCAGGACCTCGACGCGCAGGAACTGGCCCGCATCGCGGCCACCTCGGAGCACCACCTGCGCCGGATGTTCTCCGCGCTCGCGGGAATGCCGCTGTCGGAGTACGTCCGGCGCCGTCGCCTCACCCTCGCGGGCGCCGAAGTGCTCGCGGGACGTGAATCGCTGCTGGCGATCGCGGTGCGTTACGGCTACGGCTCCGGCGAGGCGTTCGCGCGGGCGTTCCGTGCCATGCACGGCATCGGGCCGGGCGAGGCCAGGCGCACCGGCGCCGCACTCACCTCCCAGTCCCGGATGGCCTTCCGCCTCACCATCGAGGGGAGCAGCAGGATGCGATACCGCGTGGTGGACAAGGCGGACTTCACCGTGGTCGGGCTCAAGACCCGGGTACCGCTGGTGCATGCGGGGCCGAACCAGGCGATCATGGATTTTGTCCGTGGGATCGATCCGCAGACCCTGGAGCGCTTGGAGAAGCTGTCGGATCAGGATCAGGAGCCGCACGGCATCGTCGCGGTCTGCGACGGCATGGACCCCAGCCGCGCCGAGGGCACCGAACTCGACTACCACCACGGCGTGATCACCTCCGCGCCCGCCCCGGAGGGCACGACCACGCTGGCCGTCCCATCCGGCACCTGGGCGGTCTTCACCACCTCCGGCCCGGTGCCCCAGGCCATCCAGGAGCTGTGGCGTGACGTGTTCACCGAGTGGTTCCCGTCGAACCCGTACCGCACCCGCACCGGCCCCGAGATCCTGCGCACCCGCCTGTCGCCGGAGATGACCGAGGCCGACGCCGAACTGTGGCTGGCCGTGGAGCCCGAGCGCTGATGCGCTAGTCGCAGACGACATCCCGTGACGGGCGCTCGCCCGTCGCGAGGAAGTGGGAGACGGTCCGGTCCCCGCAGGCGTTGCCGTTGGCGAGGTAGGCCTCGTGGCCGGTGGAGTTCACGGTCACCATGACGGCTCGCCGACCGAGGGCGGTACGGAGTTCAAGCGCCCCGCCGAGCGGCGTAGCGGCGTCACGCCGGTTCTGGACCATGAGGACCGTGGACGGGCCACGGTCGGTGATCCGTACGGCGGGCTCCCCCGGCTCGTACGGCCAGGCGGCACACACCGCCGCGCCCCTCGGCATCCCCCCGGTCAGCGGGTACGCGGCGCGGCTCTCGGCGACCCCCTTCTCGTACGCGGCCGCCGACCTCGGCCAGGCGGCGTCGTTGCAGAAGGTGGCGACGCCGACCGCGGTGGCGTTCTGCTGGTCCGCGGCGGACGGCTCCTCCGGCACGGGCGGCACGTCACCCTTCCGTACGGACAGGATCAGCCGGGCCAGGGCGCGGTAGTCGGGGTCGTAGAAGCTGTCCAGCACCAGCTGGCGGAACACGTTCCCGTTCAGCTCCTCCGGGTTGGCGCCGGGCCACGGCAGGGGCTCACGGTCGAGGCGCGCGGCGAGGCGCAGGACGAGGCGGAGCACCCCGGCCGGGGTCCCGGCCACCCGGTCGGGGTTGCCCGGCCGGGACGCCCACGCGGCGAACTCGGCGAAGGTGTCCTCGGCACCCTCCTCGAACCCGGCGAACCAGGCCCGCGCCACGCGCACATGGTCGGGGTCGAGGTTGCTGTCCAGTACGAAGCGGTCGGCGCGGTGCGGGAACAGCTCGTTGTAGACGGCGCCGACGTACGTCCCGTACGAGACGCCCCACGCGGAGATCTTCGCCTCCCCGAGCGCCGCCCGGATACGGTCCAGGTCGCGGGCCTCGTTGGCGGAGCTGATGTGCCGCAGCAGCGGGCCGCCGTCGCGCGCGCAGGCCTGCGACATCCGCCGCGCGGTGGCCATGCTCTCCGTGACGGACCCGTCGGCGGCGGGCCAGGGGAAGAACGTCGTCCGGGCGAGGTCACCTCGTTCCACGTCGCAGCTGACCGGGGTGGAGCGGCCGTACCCCCGGGGATCGAACCCGATCAGGTCGTACGTGTCCCGTACGTTCTGCGGCAGCTTCTGCCCCTTGCCCGAGGGCTCGTCGAGGCTGCCGCCACCGGGTCCGCCGGGGATCATGAACAGGGCGCCCCGGCGTGCCTCCGGTTTCTCGGCCGGGATACGGGAGAACGAGACGGTGATCTTCTTGCCGTGCGGGTCGGCGTAGTCCATCGGCACCTCGATGCTCGCGCACCGCTGCCGTGGATCGAGGCCTGTCCCCTGGCACGTCGTCCAGTCGAGGCGCGGGGACTCGGCGGAGGCGGACGCCGTGGCGACGGGTACGGCGAGGCTCAGGACGGCGGCGGAAGCGGCGAACAGAGCTGCGTTTCGCTTGATGCTCGTCATACGGATGAGCTTCGCCCGGCCCGTCCATCACCGACATCCTGTTAACAGGCCCTTGCGCGCTGGGGTTTACCCCACAGGGTTGTGTAGGCGCGATCAGGCTTCAGCCGAATGCGATGTCGCCGTCCGTGCTGTGCAGGGTGATCTGTCCTGCACGAGCTCCCGCCTGCTGCTCAGGGGACAGAGTGGCCCACCATCTCCGTGCCCCGTCCAGCATGTCGAGGGCGAACTGGTCGACCATGAGATTGAGGGCTCTGCCGCTCTTGTTCATGTGGACGGTGTTCCCTAGATCGCCGGGAGTGCAGAAATAGAACTCATCGAGCGCGTCGCGAGCCGACCTTGTCGTGTCGTCGCTTCCTTCGTGCAGCAAGGCGCAGCGGAGCCCGTAACAGTCCGCGCCGGACAAGTACTTGATCTCTTCCCTGTGGCCCGGAGACCCGGCGTATCTCGTGTAGGCGGGGGCCACGAAGGTTTCGAACCATGCGACGTAGGGTCGCCTCGTGCCCGTGCGGTCCGGGTCGCTGGCCTTCGTGCAGATATCCGGCAGCGTCAGGGCCAGCACGAGCGCCGCATGCCAATTCCGTTTCCGCACAGCCTGCTCAAGCCCGTCGAAGAAGCCTTCCACTCGCGCCCCTTTCCTCGTATGGCGCCTCGTGCGCCGCAGAGCCAAGGATGCCGGTACCGCGGAGCCCCCATGGCGGCGCGAGGGCTCCGCGGTCGCCTACTTCGGGCAGTTACCGCGAGGTCCTGGCCGCCGAACGCAAGCGACCCAGCTCAGAACGTCAGATCCTCGAACTACGGGCGATGCGGTACAGCACATTCGGACGCAGCGGCCCCGGGGGCGCGGTGGGGTCGTCAAAATCGTCGGTCACGTCCCGGGTCATGCCGATCCGGCGCATCACCGCCTGCGAACGCAGGTTGGCAGCCGTTGTCACAGCAAGGATCTCGGAAAGCCCAAGAGTGTCGAAGCCGTGGGCCAAGGCCTTCAGCGCGGCCTCGGTAGCGTAGCCGTGGCCCCAGGCCGAGCGGGCGAGCCTCCAGCCGATCTCCACTCCCGTAAACGGCATGCCGTCATCCACCTCGTCCAAACCCGCGAAGCCGATGAACTCGCCCGTGGCCTGCACCTCAACCGCCCACCACCCGTAGCCCCGCTGGTCGAACTCGGCCTGGAATCGCGCCACAGAAGCATCGCTCTGTTCGCGTGTAAGCAAGTCGCCCAAGTGCTCCCGAACTTCGGGATCAGCATTCATCGTCGCCCACGGTGCAAGGTCGGAGTCCCGCCATCGACGGAGGGTGAGACGATCGGTACCCAGGTCATCCATGCTGCCCAGCCAACGTGAGCTCTGGCCTCAGGGCAATCCCTTTTCCCTCCGGGCCACACCGCGTTAGTCGCGTCGTGAGGTGACGTGCGCCCAGACGGTTTTGCCGGGGCCTTGGCGTTCCTTGACGCCCCAGTGGTCGGCCAGGGCCTCGACCAGGAGCAGGCCACGGCCCTGTTCGTCGACGGAGGTGGCGGTCTTGGGGGTGGGCTGGCGGTCGTGGGTGTCGGATACCTCGATCTCCAGGCGGCCGGTCTCGTGGTCGTACCGCAGGAGCAGGGCGAAGTCCCGGCCCGGGACGCGGCCGTGGAGGACCGCGTTGGCGGCCAGTTCGGCGACGACGAGCACGGCGGCGTCGCTGGGGCCGAGGCCCCAGGAGGCGAGCTGGTTGGCGGTCAGCAGACGGGCGAGCCGGGCCCCGCGACGGGTGGCGGAGAATCGCTGTGCGAACGTACGTACGGTGACGGGGACTTGGCCCTGTGGTGCGGTCATGGGCGGAAGCGTTGCGGTGTGGGGGCGGCCCCAGCCAGGTATGACACCCACCCAGTTTCGTCTGTACCAGTTGACTCGCTGGACTGGGGCGGTCACGTGCGGTGACGATAGACGTATGGCAACAGACAAGAGCGAACCCGAAGTCTCGGACAGCCTCAAGACCTTTGGCGCCGTACTGAAGGTGCTGCGGGACGAAGGCGGCCTGACGCAAGAGCAGTTCGCCCCGAAGGTGCGGTACTCGGTGACATACGTCGCCAAGATCGAGCAGGGCAGGCGCTTCCCACCGAGGGAACTCGTCCCGCGCACGGAGGAGGTTCTCGGCTCCCTGGCTGGGCGGGTTCTGGGTGCGGCGTACCGCAGCCTGACACGGAAGGTGGGCCTCGCGTCATGGGTCCAGCACTGGGCGGGCATCGAAGAGGAGGCGGTTACTCTCCTC
Organism: Streptomyces sp. NPDC059850; assembly: GCF_042731515.1. NCBI lineage: Bacteria > Bacillati > Actinomycetota > Actinomycetes > Kitasatosporales > Streptomycetaceae > Streptomyces > Streptomyces sp. NPDC059850. The sequence continues at coordinate 186,773 of NZ_JBHWJI010000005.1, read as the reverse complement.
GCGTACGACTGCGCGGTTGTACCGGGTCTGCTGCAGCCCGAGCCGTACATCCGCGCAATCTCCGATCGATACATCCCGCACACTCCTGCGGAGGAGTACGAGCACCAGGTGATCGCCCGCCTGGCAAGGCAGCAGTTGTTCGCGGACTTGCCGAACACCTCGTTCAGCTTCGTCATCGAACAGGCTCTGCTGGACAGGTGTTTCGGTGGCATCGAGGTCACCAGGGCCCTTCTTGACCACCTCCTTGAGCAGCAGGCCCGCCAGAACGTGGAAATCCAGGTCATGCCGCTGCGACAGGAGGACCACTTCGGCTACGAAGGGTCGATGCGCCTCGCCGAAACGGCCGACCACCGGTGGTTGGGGTACATCGAAGCGCACGGCACCAGTGCACTGATCACCGAGCCCAAAGCCGTCAGTGCAATGCATCAGCGCTATGGCAAACTGCGCTCACAGGCTCTGAGCCCTCAGGCCACCACGAGCCTGCTGGAGCAGATGCGAGGAGCGCTATGAGCAGCACCACCGAACTCAACTGGTTCAAAAGCAGCTACAGCGGCGGCGGGGGCGGCGAGTGCGTCGAGGTTGCGGTGAGCCCCGGCGCCGTGCACGTCCGCGACTCCAAGGACACTCAACTCGGCCAGCTGACCGTCTCACGACAGGCATGGTCGACCTTCACCGCCGAACTCGACTGGCACAAGAGCAGCTACAGCGGCGGAGGCGGCGGCGACTGCGTCGAGGTGGCGGTCCGCCCCGACGCCGTGCACGTCCGCGACTCCAAGGACACCCAACTCGACCGGCTCACCGTCTCGCGCGAGGCCTGGGCCACATTCACCGCGCAGCTCTGAGGAACACCCCGCGCCGCTGCCGCTAAGCTGACCGGAATCGGAGGTGGCGGTGGCGGCGGCGCAGGCGCGTGGTGGGATGGCTGGGGACATCCAGGAGCGCATCAAACGGCTCATCATCGACCGGCGGCTCCCCTCCGGCGCTCCGCTGCCCACCGAGACGGAGCTGATGGAGCTGCTCGGCGTCAGCCGCAACTCCGTACGCGAAGCACAGAAGGCACTCCAGGCCATGGGGATCGTCGAGATCCGGCACGGCTTCGGGACCTACGTCGGACCCATGTCGATGGCGCCGATGATCGAGGGGCTGATCTTCCGGACCGTCGCCGGTCACTATCGCGGCGAGGACAGCCTGCTGCAGCTGCTGGAGCTGCGCGAGGCCGTCGAAACCGGGCTGATCGCACGGCTCGCCGGGCGGATACCGGCGAAGGACCTCACCACGCTGGACGCCATCGTGCAACGCATGACGGCCGAGGCCGCCGAGGGGGCCGTACGGAGCGAGACGGATCGGGCGTTTCACGCCGCGCTGTACGGGAGCCTGGACAACACGCTGCTCAGCGAGGTGCTGGAGGCGTTCTGGGACGCGTTCCACCGCGTACGCACCGATCTGGTCGACGTGCCGACCGACCCACAGGTGACCCTCGCCCAGCACCGCCACATCCTCGAAGCGGTGCGGTCCGGCGACGCCCTACGCGCCGAAGAGGCGATTCGCGACCACTTCTGCAACATCCGCAACAGACTGCGTTCGCCGCATCACGAATAAGCCGTTTTCGCGACCGGTCGCGACGACCCCTCCTTGCGCACCTTTGTCCGAATAAGGGCGCGTTTCGCATTGCGATCACACGGACCCGTTCGAGACCCTGACCTGGGTGCACCACACACCAACATGCCCTGCACCACGGGGTGTTGGGGTGCCCCGGGGGGAAACCGGACGGGAGGGGTCCGGCACACTTCGTACACAAGCAGAACGCGGCTATTCCATATTCGATTCCATTCGATGGGTCCGGCCGCTCCACTATCGTGCCCGTACGGCCGTGGGGGGCCGTGTTGGCCAGGAGAACGTGACGACACGCAGCCAGCCCGCGTGCGGGGGGAATGATCATGACGTCGACGCCGACAGGCGCCCGGCAGCATTCGCATGACCAGGATTCGTACGACTCGTCCACCACGACTCGCTTACGCATCCCGCGTCAGCAACGGCCTCACCGGCGGCGGCCGCTGCCGAAGTACGACTACGAGCACTACAGCAGACTCGCGGGACCACTCACCCAGCCCGATCCGACCCAGCCGTACCGCGTGCGCTACCGCAGCCTGCTGGCGGACGAGCCGCACCGCATCCGCGCCGCGCTGCTGCTGGGCGCGGCGCCGCTGGTGTCGCTGGGGCTGCTGTTATGGCTGATCCAGCCCGCGCACTGGACGGAGCGCGACGGCCAGAGCCCGACCATGGCGGTCCTGGACACCATCATGCTGGTCTCGATCGGGCTGATCGAGCTGTTCCGCACGATGAACGTCGCGTCCAACGCGCACGCGACGCTCGTGGCCCGCGACCCGGTCCCGGTCGTACCCGAGAAGGGGACGAAGGTCGCCTTCATCACCACGTTCGTGCCCGGCAAAGAGCCGATCGAGATGGTGACGAAGACGCTGCAGGCGGCGGTCAGGGTACGGCACCGGGGGGAGCTGGACGTCTGGCTGCTGGACGAGGGGGACGACCTTGAAGTGAAGGAAGTGTGCGCGCGCCTGGGCGTGCGCCACTTCAGCCGCAAGGGCGTCGAGAAGTGGAACCAGGCCAAGGGGCCGTACCGGGCGAAGACCAAGCACGGCAACTACAACGCCTGGCTGGACGCCCACGGCGACGCGTACGACTTCTTCGCGTCGGTCGACACCGATCACGTTCCGCTGCCGAACTACCTGGAGCGGATGCTCGGTTACTTCCGCGACCCGGACATCGCGTTCGTCGTCGGCCCGCAGGTGTACGGGAATTACGACGCGGCGGTGACGAAGGCCGCCGAGAGCCAGCAGTTCCTGTTCCACGCCCTGATCCAGCGCGCCGGGAACGCGTACCGCGCGCCGATGTTCGTCGGCACGAACAACGCGGTGCGGATCAGCGCCATCAAGAGCATCGGCGGGTTGTACGACTCGATCACCGAGGACATGGCGACCGGCTTCGAGCTGCACCGCCACCGCAACCCCGCCACCGGGCGGAAGTGGGGCTCGGTCTATACGCCGGACGTGCTCGCGGTGGGCGAGGGGCCGAACGCCTGGACGGACTTCTTCACGCAGCAGCTGCGCTGGTCGCGCGGTACGTACGAGACGATCCTCGGGCAGTTCTGGAAGGCGCCGTTCTCGCTGCCTGCGGGCAAGCTCTTCAACTACACCCTGATGGTGATCTTCTATCCGATGTCGGCGCTGAACTGGATCCTCGCCGGGATCAGCTGCGCGCTGTTCCTCGGGTTCGGGGCGTCCGGTATCCAGATCGATCCCGCCATCTGGATGATGCTCTACGGCAACGCGTCCGCGCTCCAGATCGGCCTGTACATCTGGAACCGGCGGCACAACGTCTCGCCGCATGAGCCGGAGGGGTCGGGCGGCGTCGCCGGAATGGTGATGTCGGCGATGTCCGCGCCGATTTACGCACGCTCCCTGATGGATGCGGTACTGCGCCGCAAGAGCCGGTTCGTCGTCACCCCGAAGGGCGACTCGTCGAGCCCCGACACCCTCTTCGGGACGTTCCGGATCCACCTTTTCTTCCTGGTGGTCTTCGGCGGGTCGCTCGCCTCTTCCTTCTACTTCGGCCACAGTCATCCAGCGATGACCGTTTGGGCATCACTCGCCCTGGCTATCACAGCCGCTCCGATCATCGCCTGGCGGTGGACCGTCCGCCAGGAGAAACGGACAACGCAGCCCGCTCTTGGGGGACGATAAGACGTGAAGTACCGACCGAGTCGCCGCACCCGCCGCTTCGGAATCGGTGCGGCGGCCGTGACCGTGCTGGCCGGGATGAACGGACCGGCGCTCTACCGATTCAGCTCCGAGCAGTATCACGATTACAAGATCAACCAACCGGAGTACAAGGCCGAGAACGGCCATTGGGGCGTGGTGAACGTCCCGGAGGAATATCGGATCAATACGATCCACGCCGCGCTGCTCCACACCGGCAAGGTGCTGCTGGTCGCCGGTTCCGGGAACAACGCCAAGAACTTCGACGCCAAGTCCTTCCGTACGGTCCTGTGGGACCCGGAGAAGAACACGTACCGGAACATCCCCACGCCCAAGGACCTCTTCTGCTCCGGGCACACCCAGCTGCCGGACGGCAAGCTGCTGGTGGCGGGCGGCACCCAGCGGTACGAGAAGCTCAAGGGCGACGTCGAGAAGGCGGGCGGACTGATGTTCGTCCACAACGAGGACCCGGACAAGCCGAAGACCTTCCCGTCCGGGACGCGCTTCACGGGCAAGGAGAACGGCAAGACCTTCGAGTCCAAGGACCCGGTCCTCGTCCCGCGCGCGAAGAAGAAGACGAACGCGAAGACGGGAAAGGTGACCGTCACCGCCAGCACGGCGCGGGTCTATGTCGAGGCGCGGCAGAAGGGCAAGAAGCACCAGACCGGGACCGAGGACAATTACCGGATCGCCGGGCTGAAGGGCAAGGACAAGCAGAACTACTACGGCATCGCGCAGAAGCTGTCGTTCGACAAGAAGGACTTCCAGGGCATCAAGCAGGCCTACGAATTCGACCCGGAGTCGGAGCGGTACATCACGGTCGACCCGATGAACGAGGCCCGCTGGTATCCGACCCTGACGACCCTCCAGGACGGCCGGGTGCTGTCGGTGTCCGGGCTCGATGAAATCGGCCAGGTCGTGCCGGGCAAGAACGAGATCTACAACCCGAAGACGAAGAAGTGGAAGTACCTGCCGAAGCAGCGCTTCTTCCCCACCTACCCGGCGCTCTTCCTCACCGAAAAGGGCCGCGTGTTCTACACCGGGTCGAATGCCGGATACGGGCCGGACGACAAGGGCCGCACCCCGGGGATCTGGGATCTGAAGAGCAATAAGTTCCAGGTGGTGCCGGGCATCAGCGACCCGAAGCTGCTGGAGACGTCGATGTCGGTCATGCTGCCCCCGGCGCAGGACCAGCGGTTCATGGTGCTCGGCGGCGGTGGCGTCGGCGAGTCCGCCGAGGCCACGGCCGGGACCCGGATCGTCGACCTCAAGGACGATCAGCCGCGGTTCAAGGACGGACCGGATCTGTACGAGAAGGCGCGCTATCCGAGCAGCGTCATCCTGCCGGACGACCAGATCCTGACCACCAACGGCTCCGGCGACTACCGGGGCCGCAGCGACACCAATGTGCTGAAGGCCGAGCTGTACGACCCGGAGACCAACCGCACGCGCGGGGTCGCCGATCCGCTGGTCGGCCGCAACTACCACTCGGGCGCGCTGCTGCTGCCGGATGGGCGGGTCATGACCTTCGGTTCCGACTCGCTGTTCCAGGACAAGGCGAACACCAAGCCGGGCGAGTTCCAGCAGCAGATCGACCTCTACCGGCCGCCGTATCTGTACCGGGACTCGCGGCCCAAGCTGGACGCCGAGGGCGGGCCGAGGACGGTCAAGCTGGGCGGGACGACCGCGTACAAGACCGCGCACGCCTCGGCGATCAAAAAGATGCGGCTGATCCGGCCCAGCTCCTTCACCCATGTGACCAACGTCGAGCAGCGGTCGATCGCACTCGACTTCAAGCGGACGAAGGACGGCGTTTCGGTGACCCTGCCGAAGGACCCGTCGCTGGTGCCGCCGGGCTACTACATGCTGAACGCGGTCGACGACCAGGGGACGCCGTCCAAGTCGGTGTGGGTGAAGGTGCCCGCGGCGGCCTCGAAGGCCGCCGCACGCTGAGCTATGTGGCGTTCCGGGCGAGGTCCAGTGCGTAGCGCGGCCACCACTGGCCCGCCTGGGGGCCGCCCTTGCAGGGGCCGTCCGACTCGCCCGGGCGCTTGATCCACAGGTAGGCGTCGACCTTCTGGTCGCCGGTCTCGGTGGTCGGCGGGTCGCCGAGCGCCCGGCCCTTCGGATTGCACCAGGCCTCCGGGTCGTCCTTGCCCGGAGCCGGGCCGTTCCCGTTGCGGCCGGTGTCGATCACGAACGGCTTGCCGCCGACCATCGCGGACAGCTTCCGGCCGTAGGCCTTGTTCTCGGCGGTGCTCTGGAAGTTGGAGATGTTGAGCGCGAAGCCGTCCGCCTTGGCGATCCCGGCCCGCTTGAGCGGCCCGGCCATCGCCTTCGGGTCCTTGATCCAGTGCGGGTTTCCGGCGTCCAGATAGACCTTGGTGCGGGGCAGGCCCTTGAGCTTGTCGACGGCGCCGGTGAGCAGGTCGTACCGCTCCTCGTGGAACTTCTTCGGCGTACAGCCGTCCGCCACGTGGGGCAGCGCGTCGGGCTCCAGGATCACCGTGGCCGGGCGGTTGCCGATGCCCCGGACGGCCTTGTCGAGCCACGCCCGGTAGGCGGCACCGTCCGCCGCGCCGCCCTTGGAGTACTGGCCGCAGTCGCGGTGCGGGATGTTGTAGAAGACCAATAACGCGTCGCGGTCCTCATGCGCGGCGGCCTGGGTGAAGCCGCGCGCTTGGCCCTCCGGGTTGTCCACCCCCAACCACTCCGCGACCGGCTGCTCGGCGATCTTCTGTATCAGCCGGGCGTCGTCGTCCTTCTTCGCCTTGCGGTACGCGGCGACCTGTTTGGCGGCGCTGCCGTCGGGGTTGACCCAGTACGGCACGGTGGCCTTCGGGCGCTGCTTCTGACGGTCCGGCGGGGCCGCGTTGTTCTTCTTGGGGCTCTCGGAGGCGCCGAAGCAGCCGGTGAGCGTCGCGAGCGACAGCAGCGCTCCGGCGGCCGCCACGCCATTGCGCCGGAGATTCCGCTTACGGTTGTGGTGGCGGGCAACAGTGTGCCGACGGCCGGTGTAACTGCCGTACATCCACTCCCCCTTGGGTGCACGCTCCGGGGGAGGAAAGTGAGCCCCCGGGTGGGACAAGCCGGTCGAATCCATCCTTGCACAGGGCCCCTGCCGCCCGGGCCCGCATCCTCAATGGGCGGCGGGTTTTCGCCCGTCCGGCGCGATTCGCACGGCGTTCTACCGGCGGAAGCGGCGCCGCAGGCCCCGGCGGAGGCGGCCGCGGCGCGGACCACGGGCCGCCGAACGGGGCGAACCGAGACCGCGGCTGGCCGGATGCCAGGGAGGGGCGGGGGACTCGATCGGTGCCTTGCGTTCCGCTTGCGCCCTGACCTCCAGGTGGGACTGATACCCCGACACCTGCCACGCCTGGTCATGCGCCGCCACGGCCGCGCGGATCGCCGACCCCGCGACGCCCCGGCGGCGGGCCACGACGGCCAGCCAGGCGAAGCAGCCCATAACGGCGGCCAGCGCGCCGATGAAGACCAGATACGGAAGCCATCCGCCCATACCGCCACGCCCCTACGAATCGTGCCCGTCGCGTCCGTCGCGTCCCGTACGGCGGAAACGCACCACCCCTGTGTCCAGATCCAGCTGAACCGGAGGCGGCCCCTCCGCCGGCCTCACGTTCTTGCGCACCCGCTCCTGTTCCATGCCCTGCCGCAGCACCCGCGCGCCGGGGTCGACCTCCTGGACGAAGTCGGAGCCGATCGACAGCAACGTCTTGCGCTTGCACCAGTAGATCCAGCCCCGGCGCTCCATCCATAACAGCACGCGATCCGCGAGGAACGCGGCGACTCCGAGCGCCGCGACGCCCCCCACTACGAGCAGCACGGTGGTCACCATGACCGGAGAACGGGCGGGCGTCAGCCCGCGTTCCCGGGGGTGGCGGGGGGCGGCGAGGTCTTCGTCAGGTAGGCGGAGACGACCACGTTCGCCGAGTACGTCCGGGTCTCGCGGTCGAAGCGGCCGCCGCAGGTGATCAGGCGCAGCTCCGCGCGGCCGCCGGTTCGGGGGCCGTACACGCGGCGCGCGTCGAAGCGTTTGGCGGTCACCATCGCCACGTCCTCCACCGTGAACTCCGCCGTCGAACCGTCCGACCGCGCGACCCGGACCGTCTCGCCGCGCCGGAGGTCGCGCAGCCGGTAGAAGACGGCGGGCTTGGAGCGGGTGTCGACATGGCCGACCAGCAGCGCCGCCCCCGGCGTGCCCGGTTCTGGCCCGCCCCGGTACCAGGCGACGGAGTCCGCGCGGCTGAAGGACGGCGGCTTCACCGCGCCCTTGCGGTCCAGGCCCGCGCCGATGACCGGGGCGTGCACCCCGGCCGCCGCGATGTCCACGCGCTGCGGCCGGGCGGCCGGAAGCGGGGCGTGCGCGGCGGGCAGCGGATGGGCCGGGGGGCGGCCGACGGCGGCCGCGTCCCCCGTCATGGGCGCCGGGGCGCCCGTACCGTCGGTGATGTCCCGGCCCCACATCCACAGCCCGAGCAGCAGCGCCACCCAGGCCAGGCCCATGGCCAGCCGTCCGGCTCCGGCGCCGGTCCCGGGAAAGCGCGTCTCAGACATCGCCGCCCACCCGCTGCCGCTGCCGTCGCCGCCGTACCGCGAGCCCGGCGACGGCCACCGCCGTACCGCCGGACAGGACCAGGCCGTACGTCTCCGCGCCGCCGAGGCCGCCCCGCACCCGGCCGCCGGTATCGGTGGGCCGAGGGGCACCGCCGCCGCCCGCGTGCACGGGCGCGACGGGCGAGGGCGGGCGCTCCACGGCCACGGACACCTTCCCGGTGCCGGTGCCCGGGTCCGCGCCGCCGCCGCAGTCGACGGCGACCCGGTGCGCGCCCTTGGTCGCCGTCGAGCGGATCGTCGCCTCGCTGAACAGCCCGTCGCCGTCGGGGGTCAGCTCCGCGTCGCTGACGAACACCGGCGAGGTGGCCGTCGCCACCCGGCCCTGGCATCCGAAGGCCCGCACCTCCACCTCGGCGCCGGGCGCGATGGCGAGCGGGCTGACCCGGATCGTGGCGGTGCCGTCGTGGCGGTGGTCGGCGAGTGCGGGGCCCGAGGCGATGAGGCAGAGAGTCGCCGTACAGAGTGTGAGGGTGCCGATGCGCATCGTGAACCTCCCACTTCGAGGCTCACGCGCCGGGCCGGGCCCCGCATCCGCTGCGGCCCCGGCCCTGCGCCGAACGGGTGCGTCAGACGACGCTCAGACGACGCGGTCCACGAGGTCCGCGATCGAGTCGACGACGGTCGACGGCCGGTACGGGAAGCGGTCGACCTGGTCGGCCTGGGTCACCCCGGTGAGCACGAGGAACGTCTCCATGCCCGCCTCCAGCCCGGCCCGTACGTCCGTGTCCATGCGGTCGCCGATCATCGCGCTGCTCTCGGAGTGCGCCCCGATCGCGTTCAGCCCGGCCCGCATCATCAGCGGGTTCGGCTTGCCGACGAAGTACGGCTCCTGGCCCGTCGCCTTGGTGATCAGCGCCGCGACCGAGCCGGTGGCGGGCAGCGCGCCCTCGGCCGAGGGGCCGGTCTCGTCCGGGTTGGTCGCGATGAACCGGGCCCCGTCGTTGATCAGGCGGATGGCCTTGGTCAGCGCCTCGAAGCTGTACGTACGCGTCTCGCCGAGCACGACGTAGTCCGGCTCGACGTCGGTCAGTACGTAGCCGATGTCGTGCAGGGCGGTCGTCAGCCCCGCCTCCCCGATGACGTACGCGGTGCCGCCGGGGCGCTGCTCGTCCAGGAACTGGCCGGTGGCCAGCGCAGACGTCCAGATGTTCTCCACGGGGACATCGAGGCCGATACGGGACAGCCGGGCGTGCAGATCGCGCGGGGTGTAGATCGAATTGTTCGTGAGCACGAGGAACGGCCTGCCGGACTCGCGCAGCCGCTTGATGAAGGCATCGGCCCCGGGCACCGGTATGCCCTCGTGCATCAGCACCCCGTCCATGTCGGTGAGCCATGACTCGATCGGCTTGCGCTCTGCCACTGGTTGCTCTCCGCTCGGCTTGACCGTTTGACCGTTCGACCGTCTGGGCGACGTCAACAGCCTAACCGGGGGCTCCGGAGGCTCGGCGCGACAGACCCGCACAGGTGTCCGATCCTGAGGGGAGGGGGAACGCGAGCCGACGGTTAGGAGACCGCCATGGGCATCATGGACAAGCTGAAGGACGCGATCGCCAAGAACCCGGACAAGAGCCGCCAGGCCGCACGCAAGGGGGCGGACGCCGCAGACAAGAAGACCGGCGGCAAGCACTCGGACCAGATCCAGCGGGGCTCGGACAAGGTCGACGACGAACTCCGCCGCCGGGGCGAGGGGCCCCGGGGCGGTGAGCGGTAGCGGTAGCGTCCTCAGCGCCTAGCGCGCCGGGACTTCACGACGAGGGCGACGCCCCCTGCGAGGAGCCCGACACTGACGACGCCGAGCCCTGCGAGCCGGACGTTCTGCCCGGTCGCGGCCAGCTCGGGCTTCCAGTGCCGGGGGCGGTGGGCGTCGTCCTCGTCGTCGTGCGCGCCCTTGTCGGTGCCGTCGTCCTCGTCGGGGGCGGTCGTGTCGGATCCGGGGTCTTCGGAGGCGGGCGGGGTTTCGGTTCCGGGTTCGGTTCCGGTGTCGTAGCCGGGGTCAGTGCCGGTCTCGCTACCCGTATCGGTGCCGGGATCGGTTTCGGTCTCGGTTCCCGGGTCGGTTTCGGTCTCGGTGCCGGTCTCCGTGCCCGTCTCGGCGTCTGCGCCGGTGTCGGAGGAGTCCGCCTCGGCGCCCGTGTCCGTGTCCGCGTCCGCGTCCGTCTCCGTACCGAGATCCGTCTCGACGTCCAGATCCTCATCGGTACCGGAATCCGCCAGATCCTCGGTGCCCTGATCCGTCTCGCTGTCGGCGCTCGGAGGTACCGCCACCGGGCTCCGGTCCAGGCGGCGGGTGGGGCTCGGCGCGACGCTCGGCTCAGCGGGCTCGGCGCTCGGCTCGGCGCTCGGCTTCGTCTCCGGTACGGCCGGTACGGGCGGTGCATCCGGTACGGGCGATACGGGCGCGCTGTCCGCCCCCGACGTACCGTCGTCCGCGTCGGCGTCCGTCCCCGCCCCCGCCCCCGCGTCGATCCGGAACGCGTAGTCGTTCGACTGCCCGACCCACCCCCCGTCGTCCGCGCGCCGCTGTACGGCGATGGCGTTGGCCGTGACCGGGCCCAGGGGCGCGTCGGAGGTGAAGCGGGAACGTATGTCTACGTCGACGGTCTTCCCCGCCGGGACCGTGAACCCCTTGAAGTCCTTCTCGAACACCCCGATGTTCTCGTCCTCATCGGTCGTCTGGAACGAAACGTCCCGCCAGGTGCCGCCGTCCGCATACGGGTCCAGGAACTCCAGCTGGATCTGACGCGGCCGCAGCGCGTGCCCCTGGTCGACCAGGACCGTGACGGGGTGGACCGCCCGGCATCCGGTGTCCGTGGTGTTGCGCAGTTCGAGGTGCCACTGCTGCCACCGCCCACCACGTGCGAAGTGGTCCGGCCCACCGCGCAGCCGGGTCTCTATCGGGAAGTCGTCGGCGGTCTCGTCGCCGCAGGTCGGGGCGGGTTCGGGCGCGGCGGCGTGCGCGGGCGCTCCGACCCCGTACAGGGCCGGGGCGAGCGCGAGCGCGGCCGCAGGGAGCGCGGTACGAAGAGACAGGGCCGTACGAAGGGACAGGGCGGCGCGGAAGGACAGGGCGGTAGGCAGGCGCATGGGTGACCTCTGCTGGCAGCGGCGTATCCCCGAGCACTCCGCCACATTCCGCGTGCGCACGCCGACACACCGCCGGGGCGGCCGATTGACCCCGGCTGGCCGTCAACAAACCCTCGATCAGCCCAATGCGAAGAGCGGCGCGAGCACCAGCTGTGCCGCCCCCTCGACCACCGCCCGCGCCCCACCCCGTACGACGTCGACCGGGACCGTGGGGCGGTTGGTGCGGGCGGCGTCCTCGGCGAGCACGGCGGCCACGCCGCGTACATAAGACTGAGAGGCGGCCAGCACCACCCGGCCGCCGAGCAGCACCCGGTCGATGTCGAGGAGCCGTACGAGGTTGGCCGCGCCGACGCCGAGCAGCCGGGCCGCGCGCTCCTGCGCGCCCCGGGCCACGGCGGCCAGGCACAGGGCCTCCAGACAGCCGTAGTTGCCGCAGCCGCAGCGCGGGCCGTCGAGCTGCACCACCTGGTGCCCGAACTCCCCCGCGTCCGTCCGCGCCCCCCGGTACACCCCGCCGTCGAGCACGAGCCCAGCGCCGAGACCGGTCCCGAGGTGCAGATACGCGAAGGAACCTGTGGCCGGGGCCGCGAGGCCGATGGCGGCGGCGTTGGTGTCCTTGTCGAGGACGACGGGCAGACCGAGCCGCCGGGCGAGCGCGTCGCGCAGCGGGAGCCCGTCCCACTGCGGGAAGCCGGTGACCCGGTGCAGTACGCCGGAGCCGTGGTCGAGCGGGCCGGGCGCGGCGACGCCGACCCCGAGCAGCCCGCCCGCCGCCGCCGTATCGCCGATCAGCGCCTCGACCTCCGACGCCGCCGCCGACAGGGCCCGGTCCGCCTCGGCGCCGAAGTCGAAGCGTGCCGTACGGAGGGCCACCGGCGTGCCCGCGAGGTCGACCAGGACCGCCGTCAGCTCGTCGCGGTCCAGGTGGAGGCCGATCGCGTGGCGGGCGTCCGGGACCAGGCGGAGCACGGTGCGCGGCTTGCCGCCGGTCGAGGCGCGGCGGCCCGCCTCGGCGGCCAGGCCCTCGTCCCGCAGCCGGGCGGTGATCTTGCTGACGGCCTGCGGAGTGAGGCCGGTGCGGTCGGCCAGCTCCAGCCTGCTGACGCCGTCCTCGCCCGCGTCGCGCAGCAGGCGCAGGACGAGGGCGGCGTTATGGCTGCGCAGGGCGGACAGATTGGCTCCGGGCCCGGCCGCCCCCGACATCGTGCTGTTCACACCACCCATTGTGGTCATCGCTTGCGCTTTAGCAACACTGTTGTCAAAGTGGCGCCATGGATGCCAACAGCAGGGATGACAGCAGTGCCCTTCGCGCAGGACTGATCGGTTACGGCCTCGCGGGCTCCGTCTTCCACGCCCCCCTGATCGCCGCCGCCGAAGGCCTCGCCCTCGACACCGTCGTCACCGCCAGCCCCGAGCGGCAGCAGCAGGCCCGCGACGAGCACCCGGGGGTGCGGATCGCCGCGTCCGCCGACGAGCTGTGGGCCCGCGCCGGTGAGCTGGACTTGATCGTCATCGCCTCCCCCAACCGCACCCACGTCCCGCTCGCACGCGCGGCGCTCCAGGCCGGGCTGCCGGTCGTCGTGGACAAGCCGCTGGCCGCGACCGCCGCCGAGGCGGAGGAGCTGGCCGCGCTCGCCGAGGCGCGCGGGCTGCTGCTGAGCGTCTTCCAGAACCGCCGCTGGGACAACGACTTCCTCACCCTGCGCTCGCTGCTCGCCGACGGCGCGCTCGGCGAGGTGCTGCGCTTCGAGTCGCGCTTCGAGCGGTGGCGGCCGCAGCTCAAGGGCGGCTGGCGGGAGTCCGGCGACCCGGCCGAGATCGGCGGGCTGCTGTACGACCTGGGCAGCCATGTGGTCGACCAGGCGCTCACCCTCTTCGGCCCGGCCGCCTCCGTCTACGCCGAGGTCGACGTACGCCGTAGCGGGGCGGAGGCCGACGACGACACGTTCATCGCCATCACCCACACGAACGGCGTCCGCTCGCAGCTGTGGATGAGCGCGATCACCGCCCAGCTCGGCCCGCGCTTCCGGGTGCTGGGCAGCAAGGCGGGCTACGTCAAGTACGGCCTGGACCCGCAGGAAGCGGCACTCCGCGAGGGCCTGCGCCCGGCCGAATCTGCGGCGTGGGGCGCCGAGCCCGAGACCGCGTGGGGCCGCCTCGGCGCGGGCGAGTCGCCGCTGACCGGCGGCGGACGGCCCGTCCCCACCGCCCCCGGCGACTACCCCGCGTACTACGCCGCCATCGCCACCGCCCTCCGCGACGGCACCCCGCCCCCGGTCACCGCGGCCGAGGCGGCGGCGGCGCTGCGGGTGCTGGAGGCGGCCCGGGTGTCGGCGACGGAAGGCCGTACGGTCCACATCGGAGGCACCGCATGAGCACCCCTGCGTCCGAACTCACCGACCTCATCGCCCAACTGGAGGAGCAGGAGCGCCGACTGCGCTTCTCGTCCTTCTCCAACGACGACGCCTGGCTCCTCGGCTGCCTGATCGCCGACATAGCGGGGACGCGCGGCGCGGCCATCACCATCGGCATACGCCGCAACGGCCAGCGCCTGTTCCACCGCGCCCTGTCCGGCACCTCGGCCGACAACGACGCCTGGCTGGAGCGCAAGTGCCGGGTCGTCGACCGGTACGCCGCCTCCTCCTATCTCGTCGGCACCCGCTTCCGGGCGAAGGGCACGACCTTCGAGGAGGCCTCCCGGCTCGACCCCGACCGCTACGCCGCGCACGGCGGCGCCTTCCCGCTCCATGTGACCGGTGCGGGCGTCGTCGGCACGATCGCCGTCTCCGGGCTGCCGCAGGCGGAGGACCACGCGCTGGTGGTGGAGGCCCTGGAACGGTTCCTCGACCTGCGCTGACCTGCGCCATCGCTTCGCCGGGTGCCGAAGCTTTCCGCACCTACGGTGACGTGCATGCCGACGAAAACCCCTGCCGTTCTGTCGTGCGCGCTGGTCGCGGTGTGCACGGGCTACTTCATGGTCATCCTGGACAGCACGATCGTGAACGTGGCCCTGCCCGCCCTGCGGACCGATCTGCGGGCGGGCGTGAACGGCCTTCAGTGGGTGGTCGACGGCTATCTGCTGGTGCTGGCGGCCGGGCTGCTGTCCGGCGGGGCGCTCGCGGACCGCTTCGGCGCCCGGCGGGTGTTCCAGGCCGGGCTCGGGGTGTTCGTCGCGGCGTCGCTCGGCTGCGGGCTGGCCCCCGACGTCACGGTGCTGGTGCTCGCGCGGGTGGCGCAGGGAGCGGGCGCGGCGCTCTCGGTACCGGCCTCGCTGGCGCTGCTGCGGGCCGCGTACACCGACCGGACGGCGCGCGCCCGCGCGGTCGGGGTGTGGGGCGGCATCGCCGGGGTGGCCGCGGCGGGCGGCCCGCTGCTCGGCGGGGTGCTGGTGGCCGCGACGGGCTGGCGGTGGGTGTTCTTCGTCAACGTGCCCATCGGGCTGGCCGCGATGGCGCTGACCGCGCGGTACGTTCCGGCGCCGCGCGCGCGGCCCGGCCACGGGCTGGACCCGGCCGGGCAGCTCACCGGCGTCGTGGCGCTGACCGCGCTGGCGCTCACCATGATCGAGGGCGGGCGTTCGGGGGTGAACGCGCTGGTGGCCCTCAGCGCCCTGGTGTTCGTCCTGGCGGGCGCCGCGTTCGTCGCCGTCGAACGGGCGGTGCGCGCGCCGATGCTGCCGCTCGGGCTGTTCCGTACGCCCACCTTCGCCGGGGGCACGGCGGTCGGGCTGCTGATCAACCTCGGCTTCTACGGCGAACTCTTCGTCGTCAACCTCTCCTTCCAGCAGACCCTGCACTACTCCGCGCTGCTCGCCGGGCTCGCGCTGCTGCCGCAGATGGGCGTGGTGGCGGCCGGTTCATGGCTGTCCGGACGCTTCACCGCCCGGGTCGGCAGCCCACGGCCCACGCTGCTCATCGGCCTGATCACGGGCGGGGTGGGGCTGCTCGGCATGGCCGCTTCGGCCTCTCAGGCTCCGTATGCGCTGCTGGTGCTGCCGCTGATGGCCACCGGCTTCGGGATGTCGTTCTCCATGCCCGCCGTGACGACGGCCGTCACGGACGGCGTGCCCGGTGAGCGGGCCGGGCTCGCCTCCGGCGTGATCAACGCGGCCCGCCAGACCGGTGGCGTCGTCGGCGTCGCCCTGCTCGGCGCCCTGGCCGGTGGGGGCGCGGTCGCCGGGCTGCGGACGGCGCTGGCCGTCGCGGGGCTGGCGTTCCTCGCCGGGGCCCTGATAACCCTGCGCACCGTCGACCGCGCCATGCCATGATCCTGCGGTGCCCGCCGCCCAGATACGCCCCCGCACCGCCCAGGACCTGGCGTCCTGCGTCAGCGCCCTCGCGACCGTCCAGCGGGCCGACCGCTACCCGGTCCACTGGCCCGAGGACCCGGAGGGCTGGCTGACCCCGCACGACATGCTCGGCGCCTGGGTCGCGGCCGAAGGCCCCGCCGTACTCGGCCATGTGGCGCTCACCCGGACCGATCCCGCGCTCGCGAACGCCATCGGCGCACCGGCCGAGGAACTGGCCGCTGTGGCCCGGCTGTTCGTCAGCACCACCGCGCGCCGCCGCGGCCTGGCCGCCGAACTGCTCGGCCACGCGGCCCGGTCGGCGGAGGCGGACGGGCTGCGGCCCGTACTGGAGGTCGACTCGGGCGCCACTGCGGCCATCGGCCTGTACGAGCGCGCCGGGTGGCGCTTCGTCAGCGCCATGACCGCCGACTGGCACACCGCGAACGGACAGCTGGCCGTGGTCCACGCGTACAGCGGACCTGCTGGTCATTGAACACTTCCGGCCTCCGGACCGTACGGGGTGACGGCGGCCCTTGACCCCCGAGCCTGGTCCGCCGTGCCACCACCGGGCCCCGCACGGAAGGACCTTCGGGATGCGTCAGCTGCCGGACAAGGACGACGCCGACAAGGCTGCCCCGAAGGAGGGCGAAACCCCGGAGGACCGCTCACCGGAGCGGGACCCGGACGCCCCTGCCGAGGGCCAGGGCAGAGACCCCGGCCCCGAGAGCGACGGCGAGGCCGAGGACAAGGACAAGGACAAGGCCGAGCCCGAAGCCGCCGACGACAAAGCGGCCGAGGACGAGGCCACCGAGGCCGACGACACGGCACCCGCCGAGCTGCTCGGTGCCGCCACCCCCGGTGACGGCGCCGACGACGACGGCCCGGACCCGGCCGCGACCGGCGGACGCGGTGGCTGGCGGGGGCGGTATCCCGTCGCGGCGCGGGCCCTGTCGTGGACGGTCACCGGGCTGTCCCTCGCGCTGGTCTTCGTCGCGCTGCTGCTGCCGCAGAAGCTGGAACTCCTCACCACCGAGCACTTCGCCCGCATCCCGGTGGAGCTGATCTTCGGGGCCGGTCTGCTGCTGCTCCTGCCGACCGTCGCGCGGCGGGTGGTGGCGGTGCTGGCGGGGCTGTTCCTGGGGGCGCTGGCCATCCTGAACATGCTCGACATGGGCTTCAACGAGTTCCTGGGCCGCGGCTTCAACGTCGTACTCGACTGGATCCTGTTCGACGACGCCCAGGCGTACCTGGAGGACTCGGTCGGCCAGACGGCCGCCGCGGCCGCCGTGGTCGGGGTCGCGGTGCTCGTCCTCGCCGTGCTCACCCTGATGGCGCTCGCGGTCCTCCGTATCGGCAACGTCATGGCCCGCAACAGCGTCGTGGCGACCCGCACCACCCTCGTGGCCGGGACCGTCTGGGTCGCCTGCGCGTCGGTCGGCGCGCAGGTCGCGGGGTTGCCGGTGGCGTCCCGGAGCACGTCCGCGCTGGTGCAGGACCGGGCGGAGCGGGTGGAGAAGACCATCAAGGACGAGGAGGAGTTCAAGAAGATCGCCGCCTTCGACACGTACGGGGACACCCCGGGCGACCAGCTGCTGACCGGGCTGCGCGGCAAGGACATGATCTTCACCTTCATCGAGAGCTACGGCCGCAGCGCGATCGAGGACCCGGCGATCGCGCCCGGCGTCGACGCGACGCTCACGAAGGCGACCAAGCGTCTGGACAAGGCCGGATACGCCGCCAAGAGCGGCTGGCTCACCTCGGCGACGTACGGCGGCAACAGCTGGCTGGGCCACTCCACGTTCCTGACCGGGCTGTGGATCGACAACCAGAACCGCTACCGGACCGTCACCGCGGGCGATCACCTGTCCATCCCCCGCGCCTTCCAGCGCACCGGCGCCTGGCGGACGGTCGGCATCATGCCGGGCGTCCAGAAGAACTGGCCGGAGGGCACGTTCTACGGCCTCGACCACGTCTACGACTCGCGCGAACTGGGCTACAAGGGGCCGAAGTTCAGCTGGTCGACCATGCCCGACCAGTACGCGCTGAAGGCGTTCGAGCAGCTGGAGCACGGCAAGAAGCACGACAAGCCGCTGATGTCGCAGATCATCCTGACCTCCAGCCACCAGCCCTGGGCGCCCATCCCGAAGACCATCCCGTGGAGCAAGGTCGGGAACGGCTCGGTCTACAAGGGCATCCAGAAGGCGGGCAAGTCGCCCGAGGACGTGTTCACCGACTCGACCCAGGTGAAGCAGGAGTACGGCAAGTCCGTCCAGTACTCGGTGAACAGCCTCATCGACTACGTGATCAAGTACGGCAGCAAGGACACCGTGCTCGTCTTCCTCGGCGACCACCAGCCGCTCGCCCGGGTCAGCGGCAACAACGCGAGCCGGGACGTGCCGATCTCGATCGTCGCCCGTGACCCGAAGGTGCTGGACCGGATCGCCGACTGGAAGTGGGCAGACGGCCTGATGCCCCGCGCGGACACCCCGGTGTGGAAGATGAACAGCTTCCGCGACCGCTTCTTCAAGGCGTACGGCTCGACGCCGAGCGCCAAGACCAAGGTGCCCACGTCATCTAAGTAGCGGGCGGGCGCCGCCTCCGGCGTCAGGCGTCCTTGAACTCCTGGCGCTGGCGGCCCAGTCCGTCGATCTCCAGCTCCACCACGTCCCCGGCCCGCAGATACGGCTTGGGCTCGGGGCGGCCCATGGCGACGCCCGCCGGGGTGCCGGTGTTGATGACGTCGCCCGGGTAGAGGGTCATGAACTGGCTGAGGTAGCGGACCACCTCGGCGACGCCGAAGATCTGCTCGGCCGTCGTGCCGTTCTGCTTGATCTCGCCGTTGACCCACAGCCGCAGGCCGAGGGCCTGCGGGTCCGGGACCTCGTCGGCGGTGACCAGCCAGGGGCCCAGCGGGTTGAACGTCTCGCAGTTCTTGCCCTTGTCCCACTGGCCGCCGCGCTCGATCTGGAAGGCGCGCTCGGAGACGTCGTGCGCGACCGCGTAGCCCGCGACGGCGGCGAGGGCCGCCTCGTCGGAGTCGAGGTAGCGGGCGGTGCGGCCGATGACGATGGCCAGCTCCACCTCCCAGTCCGTCTTCAGGCTGCCGCGCGGGACCAGCACCGTGTCATCGGGGCCGATGACGGTGTCGGGCGCCTTCATGAAGACGATCGGCTCCTCCGGGAGCGGGGCGCCGGTCTCGGCCGCGTGGTCGTGGTAGTTCAGCCCGATGCACACGATCTTGCCGATACGGCCCAGCGGCGGGCCGACCCGTACGCCGCCGTCCTGGATCACCGGCAGCGCGTCGGCGCCCTCGGCCGAGGCCGCCGCGCGGATGCGGGCGAGGGCCGCCTCGTCGGCGAGCAGGGCCCCGTCGATGTCCGGGACCAGGCCGGACAGGTCGCGGAGGGTGCCGTTCTGGTCGAGGAGGGCCGGGCGTTCCGCCCCGGCCGGTCCGACGCGCAGCAGCTTCATCCTCACAACTCCCTGGGCTCAGGACGGTGGGCAGGGGCGACTCCATGGCCTCTGGCCGCTCGATCCTCCATGAGCCCCTTCCACCCCGCAAGACCCCGTTCACGGACTGGACCGGGGCCTCACCGGCCGCGGAGCAGCAGGGCCCGCTCCACCGCGGTCCAGGTGGTGGTGGTCGCGAGGTAGAGCGCGGCCGCGAGGGGCACCACGGCGGCGGTGAGGAGCGTGCCGAACGAGAGCAGCGGCAGCACCCGCGCCAGCCCGGCCGCCCCGGGGGCCCCGGGGACCGCCGCCACGGGAGCCGCGTCGCGGGCCGCCTTGCGAGCCCGCAGGTACGTCCAGGTCGCGACGGCCGCGATCAGCGCGAACAGGCCGAGGTAGACCAGCCCCTGCTGACCCACGAGCGCCCCGCCCCAGCGGCCGTCGAGCGGCGCTCCGGCCAGCGTGTGGTCGAGCAGGTCCCCGGCGCCGCTGCCGGTGGAGAACACGTGGTACATGACGAAGAAGACCGGGAGCTGGATCAGGGTCGGCAGGCAGCCCGCCAGCGGGGACGCGCCCTCCTTCGTCTGCAGGTCGGCCATCGCGCGGCGCAGCCGCTCGGGGTCGTTCTTGTGCTTGCGGCTCAGTTCGGCGATCTTCGGCGCCAGCGCGGCACGGGCCTTCTCACCGCGCGCCGCCGCCCGGGCGAGCGGATGGAGCGCGGCCCGGACGCACAGGGTGAACAGGACGATCGCGGCGGCCGTCGCCGAGGCGCCGAACAGCGGATCGAGCCGGTCGGCCAGGGTGGTCAGCAGGGTGCCGAGGGATGCGAAAACAGACATGGGAGCCCTCCACGGGTCTCGTCACGGAGAAGAACAGATCGGCGTGACGAGCCGCGTGGGCGCGGCGGAGTGCAGCGGGCACTGCGGGTACTGCGGCGATGCTGCGGGTGCGTGCGCCTACGCGGCCGTCGGAAGGCGACGGCCGGGCGCCCGGGGCCTGGGGCGGCCCGCGGCATCGGGGTCCCGCTGCGGCAGGAACGCGGTGCGGCGCTCCCGGTCCCGTATCGCGGTGCGTATGCGCCCCGGGGGCGCGGGCACCCGGGCCCGGGCGGCGAGCACCGCGCAGGTCAGCAGCGCGGCCGCGACGGCGGCGGTGGCAGCGGTGGTGGCGGCGAGGGCGACGGCGCTGATCAGCCCGGTCTGGGTGAGCAGGGTGCCGGTCAGCAGGAAGAGGAGCACGCCCAGGTGCATACGCAGCGTCTCGACGCGATGGACCATCCGGCTTCCCCCCTTGTTCCGCCGCTTCTCAACTCGGCTGCCTTCAGTCTAGGGGGCACCTCCGACAACGCGCGGTGCGGCCAGCGTCAGCCGGGCCCACACCACCAACCGGTAGCGGGAGGTGTATTCGGGGGTGCAGGTGGTCAGCGTGAGATACGAGCCGGGCTCGGTGAAGCGGTAGCGCGGATGCGCCGAGCTGTACGGCACCTTCGCGATCACCGTGCCGTCGGAGGGCGAGGTGCGCGGCAGGGTGCGCTCGACCACGTACGTATAGCGGGCGTGGTACGTCTCGACGCTCACCTTGTCCCCGGGGCGCAGCTCATCGAGGTGGCGGAACGGTTCGCCGTGGGTATTGCGGTGGCCCGCGAGCCCGACGTTGCCGAGCTGGCCCGGCTGGGCGGTTCCCGGGTAGTGGCCCACGTACCCCCGGTTGAGCACCTTGGACTTGCTGATGCCCTCGGCGATGGGGGCGGTGAGCCCGATGCGCGGGATGCGGAGCACCGCGTACGTCTGGTCGCGGCGCGGGGCCCCGTCGCGCAGGGTCACGGTCACCTCCGCGTCACCCTTCTTACGGGACGTAGCACCCGCATCCCCGGATTCCGTAGGGCGGCGCTCCGTACCGTCCGTACTGGACGAGGCCGTCACCGAGGGCTCCTCGGCGCTCCACCGCCGCTCCAGCTCCACCACCTGGCGCTTCGCGCCCTGCCGCGCCTCCCGGTTGGTCCACCACAGCTGATGGACGACCAGCAGGAGCACGACGAGCCCGATGGTGACGGCGACCTCGCCGCCGGTCCACAGCACCCGGGCCAGTAAACGTCGTCGCCGCACACCGACCTCCCCACCCAGGCCACCGGGAGGGGCACCATAGGCCCTGCGGCGCGCACCTGCCAGAGACGCGCGCCCACGAGCGTCGACTAACCGCCGCCCAGCGCCCGCGAGACGGTGTAGATGACCAGCCCGGCGAGCGCGCCCACCACCGTGCCGTTGATCCGGATGAACTGCAGATCGCGGCCGATATGGGCCTCGATCTTCCGGGAGGTGTGCTCCGCGTCCCAGCCCGCGACCGTCTCGCTGATCAGCGAGGTGATCTCGTTCCGATAGGTCGTCACCACATAGACGGCCGCGTCCTCCAGCCAGCCGTCGACCTTGCCCCGCATCCGAGCGTCCGTCACCATCCGCTGGCCCAGCGACAGGATCGCCGCGCGGGCCCGCAGCCGCAGCTCGCTGCGCTCGTCCTCGGCCGCCGCGACGATCATCGACCGCACCGCGGCCCAGGTGGAGGCGATCAGGTCCTGCACCTCACCGCGGCCCAGCACCTCGCCCTTGAGCCGCTCGACCCGGTTCCGGGTCTCGGAGTCCGACTGGAGGTCCCCGGCGAAGTCGGACAGGAAGCGGTCCACGGCGCCGCGCGCCGGATGGTCCGGCATGTCACGCATCTCACGGACGAACCGCAGCAGTTCCCGGTAGACGCGCTCGCCGACCTTGCGGTCCACGAACCGCGGCGTCCAGCCGGGCGCGCCGCCGGTCACCGCGCCCATCACCGACTCGTTGTGCTCGACCAGCCAGTCGTGGGCGTGGACGCACACCAGGTCGACGGCCCGGCGGTGGCCGCCGTCCGCGACGATCCGCTCCAGCAGCTTGCCGAGCCCCGGCGCGATCTCCTGGGCGTTCGCGCGCCGCGTGATGGCCTCGCCGACCACCGCCTGTACGTCGGAGTCGCGCAGCACGGTGAGCGCGCCGCGCAGCGCGGTGGCCAACTCGGCCGTCACCCGGTCGGCGTGCGCGGGTTCGGCCAGCCAGGTGCCGAGGCGGCTGCCGATGCCGACGGCGCGCAGCCGCAGCCGTACGACATCGCCGGACAGGAAGTTCTCGCCGACGAAGTCGCCCAAAGTCGACCCGAGCTGGTCCTTCTTCGTCGGGATGATCGCGGTGTGCGGGATGGGCAGCCCCATCGGCCGCCGGAACAGGGCGGTGACCGCGAACCAGTCGGCCAGCGCGCCGACCATGCCCGCCTCGGCGGCCGCCGCCACATACCCGGCCCAGCCCCCGGCGCCGGAGTTCTGCGCCCACTTGGCGAGCGCGTACACCAGCGCGACGGCGAGCAGCATGCCCGTGGCGATCGTCTTCATCCGGCGCACTCCGCGCCGCCGCTCCTCGTCGAGCGGGGTGTCCGCGAACGCGACGACGCCACCGGCCGCCGCTCGCGCGCCGGGCGGCGGCGACCCTTCAGGCCCCGTTTCCTCCGTCGTTGTCCGGTTCATACGCTCCACCCGGTCGAGCCGTCCCCACTGCATTGTCTCGTTCCTGTCTCACTCGCTCTCTGAGTGGAACGAACGGCGAGTTCCCGTCGTCTGTCTGGGGGAGCGACCCCGTCCAACCGGGGGCAGGCCGACAGGCGGACCTCTGTCCGGACATGGGATCATGGAGGACCGACCGGACCGCATCGGCGAAGCACCCTCGCTCGCCGTTCCCGTTCACTTTCGGAGCCTCGGGCTCCGGCTGCCCGAGGAGAACTCCGCCCATGAGTGTGCCCCCTATGCCCAGACGCACGGCCTATGCCGTGTTCGCTGCGCTGGCGGCTGTGGTGGTCCTCGTCTCGACCGCGATATTCGTCGGAGTGGGCGGCCGGGACCGGAATGTGAACGAGTCCGCGCAGGGTACCCGTAACTCCGCGGCCCCGGCCTCGTCGGGGTCCTGGGTGGGCACCTGGTCGGCGTCCGCCGCGGCGGCGGAGCCGAACACGCTCCGCGGCCTCTCCGGCATGTCCCTGCGGAACGTCGTCCACACCAGCATCGGCGGCACCGGCGCCCGCATCCAGCTCTCCAACCTGTACAGCGCCCACCCGCTGACGATCACGCATGCCTCGCTGGCGCTGGCGGCCGCACCCAGCAACCCGACGGCCGCGGCCGACACCATGCGGCGGCTCACCTTCGACAACCGCCCCTGGGTGACCATCCCGCCCGGCCAGGCCACCACCAGCGACCCGGTGCGCATGAACATCCCGGCCGCCGCCGACCTGCTGGTCACCACCTACGCCCCGCAGGCGTCGGGCTCGGTGACGTACCATCCGCACGCCCGCCAGACCTCGTACCTGGCGCGCGGCGACCGTACGGAGGACACGGCGGGCGCCGCGTACACCGAACAGACCCCGTTCTGGCGCTACCTGAGCGGCGTGGACGTGTGGTCGAAGGAGTCGCAGGGCGCGGTCGCGGTGCTCGGCGACTCGATCACCGACGGCATCACCTCCACCGCCGGGGCCAACCGCCGCTGGACCGACGTCCTCTCCGAGCGGCTGCGCACCGAGCCGGGAGCACCCCGCCTCGGCGTGCTCAACCAGGGCATCAGCGGCAACCGGGTGCTGAGCGACGGCACCCAGTTCCCGCCGAACAACCCGAGCGGGCTGTCCCGCTTCACCCGTGACGTGCTGGACCGTACGAACGTCAAGGCCGTCATCATCGAGCTGGGCGTCAACGACATCCTGCGCATCCCCCATCAGACCGATCCGAACAAGATCGTGGACGGGCTGCGGCGGCTGACCGAGCAGGCGCACGCCCGGGGCCTGCGGGTCATAGGGGCCACCCTGTCGCCGTTCTACGGGCACCGCGGCTACACCCCGCTGCTGGACTCCGTGCGCGAGCGGGTCAACGCCGAGATCCGGTCCGGGAAGGTCTTCGACGAGGTCGTGGACTTCGACAAGGCGCTGCGCGACCCGGCCAGCCCGCTGCGGCTGCGCCCGGCGTACGACTCGGGCGACCATCTGCACCCGAGCGACGAGGGCTACCGGGCGATGGCGCACGCGCTCCCCCTCGACTACCTCCGGGGGAGCGCGGCCGCCGAGCTGTGACGGGCCCCTGAGAGTCGGCTAGTGGCCGAGGTCGTGCCTGCGGGCGCGGCGCTCGGCCCGCTGGTCCTCCAGCTCCGCACGGCGCGCACGGCGCTCGGCGCGCAGCTCTTCCCGGTGCGCCTCCTTCTCCCGGCGGCGCTCCGCCTTGAGCCGCTTCTGCTCCTCCTTGCGGAGCTTGCGCTCGACGCTGACCCCGCCGAACATCGCCAGGCCCGTGATGGTCACCCGTGGGCCGGTGGGGTCGCCATCGGCCGACCCCCGGTGGTCGAAACCGCCCATGATGCCGATGCCGCTGACATGCGTCTCCAGGTCCGGCGGCACGATGACCTCGATCCCGCCCATGAACGCGAAACAGCGGATCACGATCTCGCGGTCCTCGAAGCGGGCCTCGCGCAGATCGATCTCGCCGCCGCCCATGAGGGTGAAGGCGGTGAAATTGCGGGGCGCGGTCCAGGTGCCCTTGCGCCCGAAGCCGCCCATGATCGCGACGGCCATCCGCGACGTCGGGGCGCCGCCGATCCGCCCGGCCCAGCCCTCCCGGTCGGCGAGCCCCGTGGCGTCCGCTGAGCGAGGCTCCGGGACGGCCACCGCACCGGTCGCCGCGCCGGTCGCCGGGAGGTCGCGGATGAGGGGCTCCAGCTGGGCGTGGGTGCGCGCCTTGTAGGCCGCGTCCAGCCGCTCCTCGAACTCCTCCATGTCCAGGCGGCCTTCGGCGACGGCGTCCCTCAGCACCTCGGCGATGCGCTCGCGCTCGGCGTCGGAGGCACGCATCTGGGACCCGCCCGGAAGATCGGGGGCCGCTCCCTGGGAAGATCCCTCAAAAGTCATACGGACAGACTAATGCGGACCGACCGCCCTGACCGCCCCCCGCGCGGCCTCCCCCTCGGCCTCGTCAGCGGGACCGTCGGGGCCGTTGTCGGGGAACAGCATGCGGGCGATGACATCCTCGATCTCCGGCTCCCGCACCGACAGGTCCACCAGCGGATATCCGTCCGCCACCGCCGCGACCAGGGGCGCCGCGCTGGCGGCGGCCGGGAACGCCAGCCACTGCCGAGGCCCCTCGACCCGTACGGTCCGCGCGCCGGGGACGTCGATCGGCGACAGCTCCCGCTCCAGGTCCACGACCAGGGTGCGTTCACTCCCGCCCACCGCGTGCAGCCCGTCCAGCCCGCCGTCGTAGACCAAGCGGCCATGGTCGATGACCATCACCCGCTTGCACAGCTGTTCGATATCGGTCAGATCGTGGGTGGTCAGCAGCACGGTGGTGCCCTGCTCCGCGTTCACCTCGCGCAGGAAGCCCCGTACCTTCGCCTTGCTGACCACGTCAAGACCGATCGTCGGCTCGTCCAGATACAGCACCTCGGGATCGTGCAGCAGGGCGGCCGCGATGTCGCCGCGCATCCGCTGGCCGAGGGAGAGCTGACGGACCGGCACGTCCAGCAGGTCTCCGAGGTCCAGCAGTTCGACACAGCGGTCGAGGTTCCGCCGGAAGCGGTCGTCGGGAATCCGGTACATCCGCCGCACCAGCGCGTACGAGTCGCGCAGCGGCAGGTCCCACCACAGGGTGGTCCGCTGCCCGAAGACCACCCCGATGCGGCGCGCGAGCCGCGTCCGCTCCCGCGAGGGGTCGATCCCGGCGACCCGCAGGCGGCCGCCGCTGGGCACCAGGATCCCGGTCAGCATCTTGATCGTGGTGGACTTCCCGGCGCCGTTCGGGCCGATGTAGCCGACCATCTCGCCGCGCGGCACCCGGAAGCTGATGCCGTCCACCGCACGTACCTCGCGCCGCTCCCGGCGCAGCAGCCCGGCCCGGCGCCGTACCTCGAACACCTTCTCGATGTCGTCGAGTTCGATGAAGCCGTCCGTCTCACTCATGTCACTCATGGCGCTCCCCTCCTCAGCTTCCCGTGCTCTGATACGCCCGCAGCCCCGCCCGCCAGGCCAGCCCCGCGAGCGCCGCGCAGCCGCACGCGACCAGCGGCGCGGCGAAGCCGATCCAGCCCGGCAGCCCCAGCGGGTTCGGGCGGCCCAGGACGTACAGCGCGGGCAGCCAGTTGACGAAGGCCAGCGGGACCACGAACGTGACGCCGCGCAGCAGTTCGTCGGCGAAGACCGTCGGCGGGTACTGGAGCATCGTCGTCCCGCCGTACGTGAACGAGTTCTGCACCTCCGAGGCGTCCTTGGCCCAGAACTGGAAGGCCCCGCCCAGCACGAACACCGCGCCGAAGATCACCGCCCCGCTCAGCAGCATCAACGGCACCAGCAGCACCCGGTCGGCCGTCCAGCCGATGTCCAGCCGGGTCAGCGACCAGCCGAGCAGCAGCCCGCCCTGGGTGATCCGGCCCAGCCTGCGCAGCGCGAAGCGGTCGGCGGCGACCTGGGCGAGGATCGGCACCGGCCGCACCAGCAGGGTGTCCAGCGTGCCGTCGCGGATGCGCCGACCGACCCGCTCCATGCTGCCGAGCGCCAGATCGGCCAGCCCGAAGGCGGTACTGGACGTGCCGTACAGGAAGGCGACCTCGGCGAGGGTGAAGCCGCCGAGGGTATCGATGTGCGAGAACATCAGCGCGATCGCGGCGAAGTCCAGCGCGGTCACGGCGAAGTTCCCGAACGCCATGATCAGGAACGAGGTGCGGTACGTCATCGTGGAGCGCACCCACATGCCGACGATCAGCACATAGGCGCGCAGCCCGTCGTACGCCCGGAAGCGGGCCCGGGGCTCGGCCACCCTGTCCAACGAGCGTCCGGGCTCACCCACCCTGCACCACCACCTTCCGGGTCGCGACCGACTGCAGCGCCCGCCCGGCCGCGAACAGCACCACCGCCCACCCCGCCTGGAAGGCCAGCGCCCCCGCCACCGCGACCCCCTCGTGGCGCCCCAGGAAGACGTCCGCGGGCACCTGGAGCATCGCCGCCCACGGCAGCGCCCCGGCGATCTCGCCGAGCCGCCCCGGGAACACGTTCAGCGGCAGCACCATCCCGGAGAAGAACATGGACAGCAGCCCGCTGATCAGGGTCAGTCCGGACCCGTCCAGCAGCCAGAACGCGGCCAGCGCCACCAGATAGCGCACCGCGAACCCCACACACACCGCGAGCCCCACCGACAGCAGGAACCACAGCCACGTCAACGGGGAGCCGGGCAGGGTGAGTTCGAAGGCCAGCGCGCCGCACACCATGGGCACGATGCCGCGCCCCAGCAGCTGGAAGGCGGCCCGGCCGAGGTCCGAGGCCAGCCACCACAGCTGGAGGTCGGCCGGGCGGTAGAGGTCGACGGCGATGTCGCCGGACCGGATGCGCTCCTGCAGCTCGTCCTGGAAGCCGCCGCCGAACAGCGCGACGGTCGCCAGCAGCGCCTGGCCGAGCCAGACGAAGGTGAGGGCCTGGGAGAGGTCGTACCCGCCGAGATGCGGCCGCATCTCCCACAGCGCGGCGTACGTGTACGCGACGATGAAGCCGAAAACGGTGTTGGTGAACACCCCGGCCACGGTGGCCACCCGGTACGTCGCGTAGCGTTTGAAAGCACTCACCGCGACGGCCGCGTAGAGCCGCATCAGCCTGTCTCCCCCTCCCCCGTCCGCACCGCGCCCAAAGGCACCAAAGCTTGGGAGCCTAGTCCGCGGGCAGGTGATAGAGCCAGGCATTTTTCACTGGATGGTGTGAGGGGAATCACCCGTTCGGCCGGTCACAGACCAGTCACGGGTGCGTGCCTCGTCCCTGGCCCGGAACGGATGATGCGACAGTGTTTTATGGGGCGTACGACGCGAATCGCCCGACCATGCAAGATTCCGCCGCGGCGCAACCCTCGACGGCGGCCGAGGAGTCTCAGGAGACATGAGCGACGAGCCCCAACTGATCGACGGCGGCGCGGCCGGCGCGGACGACCCGAGCAGCCGCAACGGCTCCGGCAAGGGCGGCACCGCGGGCAGAAACGGCCGCCCCCGCCGCACCGGCTGGCGCCGCCTGCTCCCCACCTGGCGGATGGTGCTCGGCGGCTCGCTGCTGTTCCTCGTACTCGTCGCGGGCGCCCTGGTGAGCGGCTACCTGCTCGTCGACATCCCCGCGGCCAACAAGGCCGCCATCGCCCAGAGCAATGTCTTCCTGTACTCCGACGGCTCCCCGCTCGCCCGCGAGGGCAAGGTCAACCGGGAGAACGTGCAGCTCAGCCAGGTGCCCAAGCGGACCCAGCACGCGGTGCTGGCCGCCGAGGACCGGGACTTCTACTCCGAGTCGGCGATCAACCCCGAGGCGATGGTCCGCGCCGCCTGGAACACCGCCACCGGCAAGGGCAAGCAGTCCGGCTCGACGATCACCCAGCAGTACGTGAAGAACTACTACCTGGACCAGGAACAGACGGTCACCCGCAAGGGCAAGGAGTTCTTCATCGCGATCAAGCTGGACCGCGAGGTGAGCAAGGACAAGATCCTCGAGGGCTACCTCAACACCAGCTACTTCGGCCGCAACGCCTACGGCATCCAGGCCGCCGCCCAGGCCTACTACGGCAAGAGCATCGACAAGCTGGACACCGCCGAGAGCGCCTATCTGGCCACCCTGCTCAACGCCCCCAGCGCGTACGACATCATCGCCCACCCGCAGAACAAGCCGCGGGCCGAGGCGCGCTGGAACTACGTCCTCGACGGCATGGTCAAGAAGCACTGGCTCAGCCGCGCCGAGCGCGCCAAGATGACCTTCCCGGCCCCCACCGAGTCCAAGGCCCCCTCCGGCATGTCCGGCCAGCGCGGCTACCTCGTCGAAGCGGTCGAGGACTACCTGACCAGCAACGGCATCATCGACGAGCAGACCCTGGCCCGGGGCGGCTACCGGATCACCACCACGATCGACAAGGGCAAGCAGGACGCCTTCACGAAGGCCGTCCGCAACCGGCTGATGGACAAGCTGAGCGACGACCGCAAGGTCGACCAGTACGTCCGGGCGGGCGGCGCCTCGATCGACCCCAAGACGGGGAAGGTGGTCGCCCTCTACGGCGGGATCGACTACACCCAGCAGTTCGTCAACAACGCGACGCGCCGTGACTACCAAGTGGGATCCACTTTCAAGCCATTCGTCTTCACCTCGGCGGTGGCCAACGAGTCCACCACCCAGGACGGCCAGACGATCACCCCGGACACCCTCTACAACGGCGACAACAAGCGCGAAGTGATCGGCCCGGACGGCCCCACCGGCTACTCGCCCGCCAACGAGGACGACGTCGACTACGGCGACATCGACGTCACCACGGCCACCGACAAGTCGGTGAACTCGGTGTACGCGCAGATGGCCGAGGACGTCGGCCCCGCCAAGGTCCGGCGGACCGCCCTCGACCTCGGCATCCCCAAGGCCACCCCCGACCTCCACGCCTCCCCGTCCATCGCGCTCGGCCCCGCCACCGCCAGCGTGCTCGACATGACCGAGGCCTACGCGACCCTCGCCAACCACGGCAAGCACGGGCAGTACAGCCTGGTCGCCGAGATGACCAAGGACGGGGAGCAGGTCAAGCTGCCCGACCGGGAACAGCGGCAGGCCATCCCCCGGACCGCCGCCGACACCACCACCTCGATACTGCAGAGCGTCGTCGAGGGCGGCACCGGCACCGCGGCCCAGGGCGCCGAGCGCCCGGCGGCGGGCAAGACCGGCACCGCGGAGGAGGACAAGGCGGCCTGGTTCGCGGGCTACACCCCGGACCTGGCGACCGTCGTGGCCGTCATGGGCCAGGACTCGAACACCGGCGTCCAGAAGCCGCTGTACGGGGCCACCGGGCTGGACCGGATCAACGGCGGCGGCTACCCCGCCGAGATCTGGGCCGACTACGTCTCCGGGGCACTGGACGGCAAGCCCCCGGCCGAGTTCGACCTGAAGCTGGAGGACGGCATCGGCACGCCCGAGCTGCCGCCCGTCCCCTCTCAGGCCCCGCCGTCCGCCCCGACCATCCCCACCACCCCGCCCAGCACGGCGCCCACGGCCCCGACCCAGCCGCCGACGTTCCCGACGGACAACCCGCCGACCGCGCCCACCATCGAGCCCCCGCAGACCCAGCCCACGGACGTCCCGACCGGCCCGCCGACCGACGGCGGCCCCGGCGGGCCGGGTGATCCGGGCGGCGACATAGGAGGCCCGGAGGGCGGCTGAAGCAGCCTGACGTAAAGAAGAGTGGGTGGGGTCGGTATCGTCACCACCCACTCTTCTTTTACATCTACCCCTACAGGTACAACCCCGTGGCGTCCTCCGCACCCTCCAGCCGCTCGGCGGCGACGGCGTGCAGATCGCGTTCGCGCATCAGCAGATAGGCGACCCCGCGGACCTCCACCTCGGCCCGCTCCTCCGGGTCGTAGAGCACCCGGTCGCCCGGCTCCACGGTCCGCACGCTCTGCCCGACGGCGACCACCTCGGCCCAGGACAGCCGCTTGCCGACCGCCGCGGTCGCGGGGATGACGATACCGCCGGTGGACCGGCGCTCACCCTCCGGAATGTCGGTACGGACCAGCACACGGTCGTGCAGCATCCGGATGGGCAGCTTGTCATGGGACGTGTTCGCACTCACGGTCAAGACCGTACCCGCCCGAACGGCGTACCGATGCCACAGGCCGCCTTACTTACGGCGCTTGCAGCTCCTGCGGCCGCCGCTCCTACTGCCACCACCCCGCGTGGACGACACGGCCAGCAGCCCGACCAGCCCCACCACAACGAGCGCGACCGGCACGATCCGCTCCATCCGCGGCGCCCCGTCCTCGGTGACCAGCTGGCCGCGCACATTGGTGACCACCCGGTTCGCGGACACATACGCCCGCCCCGCCGTCCGGTCCACCGCCGACGCCGCCTTCGCCTTGGCGTCGCCCATGATCGTCTTCGGATGCACCCGCACCCCGATCTCGTCGAGCGTCACGGCGAGCTCCTGCCGCCTCCGGGCGATGTCCGCCTCGATCTGCGCAGGATTCCTGGCATCCGACACCGCGCTGCCTCCGTCGTCGTCCCGATGATTCCTGGTGAACAGTCTGTCAGCTTCCCCCCTCCCCCGCCCCACGGCACCCCCGGCGAGGATGCTGGCTAATGTCGTCACGTAACGCCTGCCGCTAACACCTGCCGTTACGGAACGCCTGCCGTTACGAACACCCGAAGCCACGAGGAGCACCCAGACCATGAGCGAGCGACTGCAGCCCGGCGACACCGCCCCCGCCTTCACCCTCCCCGACGCGGACGGCAAGCAGGTCTCCCTCGCCGACCACGCGGGCCGCAAGGTCATCGTCTACTTCTACCCCGCCGCCCTCACCCCCGGCTGCACCAAGCAGGCCTGCGACTTCACCGACCAGCTCGAATTCCTCACCGGCCACGGCTACGACGTCATCGGTGTCTCCCCCGACAAGCCGGAGAAGCTCGCCAAGTTCCGCGACCAGGAATCCCTCAAGGTCACCCTGCTGGCCGACCCCTCCAAGGAGACTCTGGAGGCCTACGGCGCCTTCGGCGAGAAGAAGCTCTACGGCAAGACGGTCACGGGCGTCATCCGCTCCACCGTCATCGTCGACGAACAGGGCAAGGTCGAACGCGCCCTCTACAACGTGAAGGCCACCGGCCACGTAGCCAAAATCATCAAGGACCTCGGCCTCTGAACACCTGGCCCGGCCCCGGGCTTCTCGCCCGGGGCCGTTTGCGTGAGCGGACGAAGAGTTGCCGGTCCACCACGGCAGCCGCCACACACGCGAAGGGCCCTGATCACGCCACCCTCGATCAGTCGAGGTTTCCGGTGTCCTTGAGGTGCTCCATGAACGCGGCGGCAATCCGCGGGCGGGTCGCCTCTGGAACGAGAGTGTCCGGCAGCTCGGCTTCCAGACCCCATTCCGTGTTGAAGGCGACGGCCACGCCCGTCGGCACCACATTGTTCGAGAGCCAGATGGCGAAGGCGGCCGCTGTGTGAACAGTGCAGTCCATGACGGACACGCCCTCTGGGGAGAGCAGTGCCATGCCCTCCAGCTCTTCGTCGTCCAGGGTGATCCCGAAGTGCATGGACGATCCGCTGACCGGACCGTCGGAGCCGTCGTCGACGCGGATGAACTCCTCGGGGTTGCGCTCGCGCAGCAGGGTCTCCAGGCCCTCGTAGGTCAGGCCCCAGCTATGCCCCTCCGGCGGACTGAAGATGTACATGGTGCGGAGTTCGGCGATCTCTTCCGGTTCCATCGTGGCGCTGTGCTTCCTGTGCGGCGAAGCAGCGGTGGTCAGGGTACGTAGCGGGCGTGGCCTTTGGACGCGTCAGGGAGGCCTTCTCACGTCTGGATACCGCATCGCTAGATGAGCACGACGGTGCAGCGCCCGGCCAAGCCCTCCGCCGGGGCCGGAGCCCCGTCACCTGCAGCCGACCGCAGGCAGGGGGCAGCCGCTGTCGACATGTCCGGACGAGGGCCCGGACATCAGCGCCCGCCCGGTCACGGTGCCGTGGCGCGTGCCGCGCATCGGGCAGCATCGTGCAGGCGCTCACCGTCCGGACATCGCTGGCTGGTGCGGCAGTCGGGGCAGACCAAGGCATGGTCGAGGAACCGGCTCCAAGGCGTCCGGTCTATGACGGGCTCTCGGCGAGCCTTCCTCCAGAAGCTCTTCACGGCTGCCGCCACACGGGATCGCGTCGGGCGAGAAGGCTGCCGTCGAACGGGTCCCGCTGCTGCGGAAAACTGGGCGCGCAGTCAGGGCAGGCATAAACCGTCCCCCCACCGCCGCTCGCGCCGTACCCGATCGCGACCACGACCGGCTGCCCGGTGGTCGTCTGGCAACGGGCGCAGACCTGAGGCATCACCGGGCCGTCGCCCCCTCGACGGACTCGGCGCCGATAGCCCGCACCAGGGCCTCGCGAAGCCGCCCGGGGTCGGTCAGGTACCGGTCGGGACCCACGGGCACGCGCCAGTGCAGACGCGGACCGCCCCTCCAGTGCGCGGGCGGTACGCCGACGTACGTAACCTCGGCGCCCTGCGCGCCCAAGGCATGGATCCCCTCACGGATGCGTCGCCAGTCCTGGGCATGCCCCGCCGGGATGAGCCAGTACATCAATCCGTAGTCGGCGATGACGGCGCCGGACGCGTCGCCGAGTAACT
Organism: Streptomyces sp. NPDC059850; assembly: GCF_042731515.1. Lineage (NCBI taxonomy): Bacteria > Bacillati > Actinomycetota > Actinomycetes > Kitasatosporales > Streptomycetaceae > Streptomyces > Streptomyces sp. NPDC059850. Next base: position 153,357 of record NZ_JBHWJI010000005.1, on the reverse strand, counting down.
CCAGCGCCCGTTCGCCGATCTCAGCGGGCGCGCGCAGGACGTCCCAGTGAAGGCCGACCTTGACCATCTCGACGTCACTGCCACGCGGCGGCGTCCATGGAGCGGGTGTTCTGTGTTGCGTCTGCACGGGGCCTCCCGGCGTCATCGGTGATCAGGTGATGACCGACCGTAAGAGCGCCGGGAGCAGGGCAGGGGCAGGAATCCTGCCCCTCGAACATTCAGGCGGCCAATACGCCAATCTTCACGGCGAGTTCGGCGGCGCGGCGGCGATGCGTTGGGAACTTCGACTCGGTCTCTTCCAAGATGATGCGGCGGGCGTAGCCGTTGTACCGGATCGTCTCCGGCGCAGCCTCGTACGCCTTGTCCAGCGTCGCCAGCGCGGCCTCCGGCTGCCCGTCCAGCTGGTAGCCCCGGGCTTCCTCGATCCGGTGCCGGGCTCGCCGCGGCCGCGAGGGAATCGTCCTGGCGTCCGCCTTCGCGGCCTGCCGTACGGACTCCCCGCCCGCGTGCAGCTCGACGGCGACCGTGACCGCGTGCGCCCCCATGACGGCCCGGGAGAACGAGGTCGCCGGGTGGTAGTAGTCGGCGGGCAGTCGCTTGGCCATCTTGCGGGCGATGTCCCAGCGGTGCCAGGCGGTGCCCGTGTCCCCGCGACGGGCGGCGGTGTACCCGGCCTCGAACTGCAGGGCGCCAGCGATGGCGCGTACGTCGTCCGACGCGTCCGGCAACAGCGGGGTCAGGTGATGCAGCGTCTTGAGGGTGACCGCGTCGGCCGCATCGAAATGGGCGGGCCCGCTGTCGCGGTGGGCCTGCGCGGTGAGCCAGGCGGCAAGGCCGATGGCGTGCGGGTTCTCGCTCTCCTGGGCGGCGACCATGCCGCGCTCGGCCGCGCGCCACAGGAGGGCGGAGTCGGGCTGGTAGGCAAGGAAGAACTGGCTGAGGCCATAGACCTCGGCAAGCACGGCCTGCGCCGCACGCCGCTCGGGGGCCCGGTCGGCCTGGCGGACGGCGAGCTGCGCATCCCGGATGAGGCCCGGCAGGAGACCACCGATCACCTCACGGTGGTTGGGCGCGGAATGGCGCGCGGACCAAGCGCTTGCGAGGCGAGCGCTCAGGTGCGCGGCCGAAGGCGCTTCGCGATCGGTGGCGAAGGGGAAGTCGTCGATCGCGTCCCGCACGGCAGGCAGCTTGGCGTGGCCGGGGCCGATGAAGAGGTCGACGGGCATGGTCTGATCCCCCGTGAGTTCACCGAGGTTACGAACACGCAGCACCTCGGCGACACGCAGGATCATGGGCAGCCCCGGGGTGTGGAGCGTGCCGTTCTCCACCTGCTTCACCCAGCTCGGAGACTTACCGAGCAGACCGGCGAGAACGGTACGGCTCATGCCTCGACGCGTACGGAAGACCTGCATGCGCTGACCGAAGACCAGCGGGTGATCCATCGGGTCCGGAGTGACATCAGATGGCATGACCTTGCCCCTCTCTGTGCCCAGCTCGTCACCGCCAGGGTATGGGCCAAGGCCCCTGTCATGTGAGGCCGTTCACCCGCAGGCCCAACGAAAGCCCCGAAGACAACAAGGAGACACAGCCCAGCACCAAGAGCCGAGCTACAACCGTCCCCACAGGTTCAAGGCGTCTCGCTCCGCTCCCCGCACGCGGCCCAGCCCCCGCCCGTGCCGCGCACACAGCGATCAGCCACCTGATGTCAGAGAAGGAGTACGTCGTGGCCGGGGCGGTCGACCCCACGGCCTTCCCCAGCCACTTGGGGCGAGCCTCGAAGATCACGGCCCCAACGTCGCGCTTTACCGGGCAGATCCACAGACTGCCCGACGCGTCGGAAGCCTACGGGGCCATGATCACTCGCCCCAAAGCAGCCCCAGCCCAAACCCGTTCCACCGACCTCCGCGAGCGAGCAACTGCCGTATTAACTCAGAAGCGGAATCCGAAAAGGCCACCATCTTCCAAATCATCCGTCAGACGTGGTTCGCGCACAAATGGAGAAGCGTCGAACCCCAAACGAACGGCCTTAGCAAGATCGTCGGAGTTGATCGTCGCAATATACTGCATTCCCTCCTCTGCGCTCACCTCGACAGCTAGCGCAAAAGCCTTAGCCAATTGCCGCTCGTCAACACCATCGAAGAGATGACTATCATGCACAAGGAAATCCGGGCCACGTCCGTGCCGATGCGCTAGAACAGAAATTGCGAGATCGAAACAGAAAATCACCATGTTCCCGATCCCGCGACTATTGTCGCTGCGAATGTACGGCGTGATTTGGAGATTTTCGCGACCCGCCTCAATGCGCAGGTAGGCCTCTCGCTCGCCGTACAACTCTCGCGCAAACCTGGAGAATAGCAGAGTTGCCTCTGCTTGCTGCTCACGTCGCTCATTAAGATCAGTTGCGACAGCCTGCTGTTGTTGCAAACGTTGGGCGGTGATTTGCCGCGCGCTTGCTTCCAGTGCTTGAGCTGCCTCGTATCTGTGGCGCAGCGCCTCGACGTTCGCCTGTTCGCGAGCCAGAGCCTGCTGAAGGGCCGTCAGCGCTTCGAGAGCGCCACCTTCATTCAACATACGCAAAAGCTGAGCTTGCTGCTCGCCAATCCTAGCTCGCTCATCCCGCCGTTCAGCCAATCGACTTGTTAGGGTCTCGATTTCAGCTTCAAGGAATACACGGCGGTTGCGCACCACAGATTGATGAAAGGTTTGGACATCGTCAAATCGTCGCCTAACCTGATCTCCCAGCAGAACACCTAGTTCACGGTAAGCCGATTCCAGGTAATCCACTGCAACATCACTGGCCTCCGTGACAGCCTGCTGCAACTCTTCGAGGTTGCTTTGGTCAATGACGTCTTCCTGCGCAAGCTGCTTAATTCGTCGAGCTAGTCCGTCCGCTTCCTGCTTGACACGCTCGTACTCTGGCACCACTTGGAAATTTGAAATCTGGCCTTCCAGGCGGCGCAATTGTGCTTCAGCGAGGGTGATCTGACCGCGCAGGTCTGCTGTTGAACCAACAATACGCCCCCAGACCGGATCATTGACTGCCTTACGCAGCTGCGTACGGGTAGCCTTCTGCGCGGCAAGTCTGCGATATTCATCCGCAAGCTGATAATCCAGACCCAGAAGATAGGCCAGGTTAGTTGCTGCGTCAGCTTTCCTCTGCTTGGAAAAACTCTCGGTTGGTTGATTGAAGCCATGCGCGGATGCCCGCCTCGCCAAGAAGGACAACATGGTGCGACCACTCACGCCAGAAGCATCTGCGCGGACACCAAAGAGATCCTTCTCGATCAGCTTGTTCCACTCATCAAGCGAGACTTCTGCCGAGCCCTCGACCGGGAAGATCTCCTCTTGCCTACGAGGACGAACGTCCGGATCAAGGTGTACTACGTTAGGCCGACTGGCCTTGCGTCCCACAGCAAGGACGCCATGACCGGGCCAATCCATATTCAGCCAGAAGTTTACATTTCGAAGATTCTTGTCACTTACTAGAGACCGCTTGTCTACGCGTGCACCTAGAAGGAAGTGGATAAGCTCAATAAGACTCGATTTACCAGCACTATTGCGACTGTCAGTCTCAGCAGAGGAAGTCCTTTTTTCGGCCACGATCAAGTTCATTCCGCTGACGAACGATGCGGTTTTGAACCGCGGGTCATCAGCGGTGAGCTGATGCAGCATGGATCCTCCTCGGTACAAGCAAGTCCTGGCGAAGCTCCACCACGCCCAAGCTAAACAGCATATCCAAAGCCAGCACGAACCATTCGAACGACACCGCAGAAAAGTGTTCATTCTCAATCCGCCACGCCTTGAGTCGCGCCCAGGCCTGACTCACAGTGCGCGGCTCTTCAAGTTGCATGAGGATCTGCGCCCCCACTGCCAATAGGCAACGGTCGGGGGAAATTCCTTTCGTGGGAGTAATCATGCAGATTCCTCGAGGATGTGCGAAGTCCATCCCGGCGGAGGGACTTCGAAGATGTCACACCGGTCGAAGAAATGGGCTAGAACTACCCACGCTGCCCGATGCACCTTGGGATGCTGTCGTTCGTTCCCGAGCACGTACATTTCCAGTTGCCAGAGTACCTCCTCAGGTTGTTCCCACTCCACTTTCAGTTGCTCGTAATAAACCCGGAATCCCTCTGCAACCTCGTCATGTTCGACCTCGCGCAATGATCCGGAATAAAAGGCCTCGACGAGATGGGCCTGCCGCCTACCCTTCTGCAAGTCTTCTCGGGCCTCTTCATCCAGGCGGTTATAATCCATCTTGGTCGGCGGCACGCCCTCCAAAGGCATCAAGGGATCAGATTTCGTTCTGAGTTCCCTCAGATGCTTCAGCAAGGGGGCAAGGTCATCCATTCCAATGCCATACACCACGGGGCGTACGGGAATCTCGCAGTCGAGGACATCTTCCGCAGACTCAAGGTCTAACCGCATAAATTCTTGCCAGAGATGCCGGATCCCCATCTGTTCGAATGCCAGAGCAGGATTCGCACTCTTCGCGTCAGCCAGAAGTGTCGTTATCTCCGGATGCATGCCCTTGCGATCGTTATGAACGAAGACAAATACGTCGAATTGCCCTGACCGCTTTTCCTTGGCTTTCTTTAAATCCGAATTGAACTTAGCCTTGACGTCAGCCGCATTGAAGGCTTGAGGCGCGAAACTGGCGTACAATTTCCTACCGTGAAGCCTTAGTCCGTCCGCCCCCTGATCTCCCAAATTTCCGTGAGTGCGCACGTCCAGAAAATCGCGATAGCGTGCGCACATCAAATCGTGGAAAAAATCCTCGAACGCGGCCCCGGCCAGCTCACCCATACGTTCAAGAAATCGAACACGCGCGAACAGTCGTTGTTCGTGACTCATCCTCATGCGGCCCCCTCACCCCTACACATAACGGTATCTCTTCGTGATACCCGCTGGAACCAGCTACGCACAACTTGTCACGAGCTGAGGTCACCTCACTCGGCTGCGGCCCCAGCCCGGCATCCGAGGAAGCCATTCCCTCTGTGCCCTGTGTGCGACTCGCTCGGGTGGCCCGACATGACGCTGAGCGTGACTCAGGCACCCTTCCTTGGCGATGTCATCGCAACACGCGTTGGTCCGCACTTCGGCGTCTATGAGGTCGCGGTCGGCGGCCCGCAGCAGGGCAGGATGCCGTCGTGGTTACTCCGTTCTTCGACGTCCACGGGAAGGCCGAGAACGGCCCGTACCGTTGTCCCTGCTGCGGCTTCGTGACGCTCGACGAGCGTGGCAACTACGAGATCGGTCAGGTCTGATATTGAGAGGACGACGGGCAGGACGATCACGATGCCGATGAGGTTCGAGGTGGTCCCAATCGCGGGCTGAGCCTCACCGAAGCGCGACGGAACTTCCATGCGATGGGGGCCTGTGACGAGCGGTGCATACAGTTGGTACGTGCCCCTCTGCCGGAGGAACACCCTTCGATCTGACATCACCAGCTGACATCGACGTCGCTGGACGGCGATGGATCAGGGCGGTCGCAGGTTTGCCGTCCGCTTCCGAGGGTGTCCTGCAGATGATGTGCGCGTACGCGTCGTCTGGGTGCGGGTGGTGGAGGCGTGACCGGCTCCACGGGCTGCTCCGCGGAAGGCCCGATTCGCCGGAACTTACGGGGGTGTGGTCGTTCTGCCGACCTTGCCGGACGCCGTGTCCGCCTTGTCTTCCCGAGGGGTGGGGAATATCAGGTGGGTGGCCAGGACGATGACGCCCAGGGACCCCCATGCCAGGCCATGATGAAGCCACCGCATGCCGCCCTCCCAGTCCTGCGGAGGGCCGAAGCCAGCCAGAGCGTAACTATGCTGCCGACCAGCGCACTTGCTACGCCAGCCATGCGACGTATTACAGGTCTCATGATCCCAGGATCTCCGGTAGCCCTCCAACTCACAATCGCTAAAGCGGCGAGTTCGGACCGCTCGGCTTGGGGGCAGTGCCGTCGCCCGCGTTCGCGCCGTGCCCGGTCGCGACCACGACCGGCGGCCCGGTAGTCGTTCGGCAACGGGCGAAGTCCTGAACGCTCACCGGGCCGTCGCCCCCTCGGCGGGCTCAACGGCGATCGCCCGCACCAGGGCCTCGCGGAGCCGTCCGGGGTCGGTTAGGCGCCAGTGCAGGCGTGGACGCCCCTCCGGTGTGCAGGCGACAGCGGACATGGGCAGCCCGGCACGTAACCGGTGGGCGAGTGATTCGTTACTCAGTGCGAGGATGCGACATGCAGTCGCATAGGGGAGGGAAGCGTGCCAGTTAGCCCGTATACGCGAGAACGCCTTGCCGAAGTCGCAGCAGCCTCGACGACGCTGTCGGAGGCCTTGGCCAAGCTCGGGGTCGCTCCCGAGAGCACGACCCGCCGCTATATCCACGGGCGCATGAAGAGAATGGGCATCGACACGTCGCACTTCGAACGAGAGGGCGGCCGCTGGACAAGGGAGATCCTCGAACCCGCCGTGGCCGCATCGACAAGCGTGTACGACGTGCTGCGGTACCTCGGCATCGAATTGGTGGGTGGCCATCACACCAACATCAGTCGTCGGATCAAGGCATACGGCATCGATACGTCGCACTTTGTCTCGCAGCGCCGCACCGACGCGATGAAGGACAACCGTCGACGCCGCAGTCCGGCAGAGTTGCTGGTGGAGATGGCCCCCGCTCATGCGCGCCGCGTGCCCAGCGAGCGGCTGAAGCGGGCGATGCTGACGCTCGGCGTGATCGAGCGCTGCGTGCTGTGCGGAACCGGACCACGCTGGCGTGGCGGCCGACTGCCGCTTGAGGTGGACCACATCGATGGCGACTGGCGCAACAACCGCCCCGCCAACCTGCGTATCCTCTGCCCGAACTGCCACTCGGTGACGGACAGCTACCGAGGGCGCGGCAAGGGGCGGCGGCCTCGCACCACCCATGTCGGCGCAGCTGCATGAGCCATCGTGTCCACTACACGCGGGAGCTCCTGGCCGAGGCCGCCGAGAGTTGCTCCGACATGGACCAAGTCATCGCCTTCTTCGGCACTCGGCCCTACGGTCGCCTGCGTCGCTACCTCTACCAGCGTTTCGATCACTTCGGCATCGACATCTCCCACTTCGCGCCTCTCAGACGCCGCAGTACCAAGACACGTCCGGCGGGGGAGGAACTTCGCCGTGCCGTCGCCGAATCCACATCCATAGCGGGCGCCTTGCGGCAGCTCAACCGGCCGGACAACATGCGCTCACGGGCCCTGTTCCGCCTCTGGACGGCCGAGGAAGGCATCGACACCGCACACTTCCTGGGGCAAGCACACCAACGCGGAAAGCCCGGCACAACGCCCCGGAAGACACCCGAGCAGATCCTGGTCAAGCACAGCGGCCAGCAGCGCACGAGGACAGTGCTGCTGCGGCGAGCCCTCAGCGACATCGGCGTGCCCGAGCGGTGCGTGGAATGCGGGACAGGCCCCCTCTGGCACGGGCGGCCGATGACGTTGGAGGTGGATCACATCAACGGCGACTGGAGCGACGATCGACCCGAGAACCTCCGACTGCTCTGTCCGAACTGCCACGCGGCCACGAATACCTGGTGCCGGGGCGGCCGTCGCGCAGCGTCGATGCGAAGTGACCGTTCCGATGTCAGCCCGCTACCATGGTCGGAAGCGAGCGGCGGTGGCGCAACGGCGACGCAGCAGACTTAGGATCTGTGGCCCGTGACAGGGCTTGAGGGTTCGAATCCCTTCCGCCGCACCGCATACGGCCTGCGATTCATGACTCGAATCGCAGGCCGTTATACGTAGCCGCAGCGCGGCAGCTACCCCAGCAGTTCGCGCACCACCGGGGCCATTGCGCGGAAGGCCTCGCCTCGGTGGCTGATGGCGTTCTTCTCGTCGGGGGTGAGTTCGGCGCAGGTGCGGGTGTCGCCGTGGGGTTGGAGGATCGGGTCGTAGCCGAAGCCGCCGCCGCCCGTGGGGGCGTGGCGGAGGGTGCCGGTGAGGCGGCCGGAGACGACGCGTTCGGTGCCGTCGGGGAGGGCAAGGGCCGCGGCGCATTCGAAGTGGGCCGTGCGGTGCTCGTCGGGGACGTCGCGGAGCTGGCCGAGCAGCAGGTCGAGGTTGGCGCGGTCGTCGCCGTGGCGGCCGGACCAGCGGGCGGAGAAGATGCCGGGGGCGCCGCCCAGGACGTCGACGCACAGGCCCGAGTCGTCGGCGATGGCCGGGTGGCCGGTGGCCTGGGCCAGGGCGTGGGCCTTGAGGAGGGCGTTCTCGGCGAAGGTGACGCCGGTCTCCTTGACGTCCGGGACCTCCGGATAGGCGTCGGCGCCGACGAGTTCGACGTCGAGCCCGGCGTCGCCCAGGATCGAGCGCAGCTCGGTGATCTTGTACGCGTTGCGGGTGGCCAGGATCAGGCGGCGGGGGTGTGCGCTGTCCGCCGCTGCGGAGTGCTGTTGCTGCATGGATGCGATTACATCAGGGTGTGCAGACCTTGGTCAGTTCGCCGGTGGCGTCCTTGACCGGGGTCAGGTCGGGGCGGTTGCCGTTGTCGACGGAGGTCTGGACGTTGTCCAGGGCCTTTTGGAGGTGGTCGACGGCCTTGCCGACGTCCGTGTTGTCGGTGCGGTCGCCGACCTTGTCGATGTCCTTGTCGAGGGCGTCGAGGACCTTGTCGGCCTCGGTGGGGTCGAGGGCGGCGCCGGTGACGGCGTCCTGGAGGTTGTCCACGTCGTTGGATATCTCGACCGCGAGCCGGCCGCAGTCGAGCGCCTTGTCCACGGCGTCGCAGCCGGTGGTGAGCGGGATCAGGATGGCTGCTGCGGCGAGCGTGGCCATGGCGGTGAAACGGTGACGGTGGCGGTCGCGGTGGGTTTGGCGCGGCGTCATGGACGGTCCCCCTGGGGTCGGATGCGGGCGCGCGGATCGCGCGCGCCCGTCATCTGACTAAACGCCAAGCGCCGCCCGCTGGTTGCCCGCCAGGTCGACACAGCCGCCGACGGCGAGGTCGAGCAGGCTGTTCAGCTCCTCGCGGGCGAAGGGCTCGCCCTCCGCGGTGCCCTGGACCTCGACGAAGCGGCCGTCGCCGGTGCAGACGACGTTCATGTCGGTTTCGGCGCGTACGTCTTCCTCGTAGCAGAGGTCGAGCAGCGGGACGCCGCCGACGATGCCGACGCTGACGGCCGAGACGGTGCCGGTGAGCGGCTGGCGCCCGGCCTTGATCAGCTTCTTGCCCTGGGCCCAGGTGATGGCGTCGGCGAGGGCGACGTAGGCGCCGGTGATGGCAGCGGTGCGGGTGCCGCCGTCGGCCTGGAGGACGTCGCAGTCGAGGACGACGGTGTTCTCGCCGAGGGCCTTGTAGTCGATGACGGCGCGCAGCGAGCGGCCGATGAGGCGGGAGATCTCGTGGGTGCGGCCGCCGATCTTGCCGCGGACGGATTCGCGGTCGCCGCGGCTGTTGGTGGCGCGCGGGAGCATCGCGTACTCGGCGGTGACCCAGCCCTCGCCGCTGCCCTTGCGCCAGCGCGGGACACCCTCGGTGACGCTCGCGGTGCACAGGACGCGGGTGTCACCGAAGGAGACGAGGACGGAGCCCTCGGCGTGCTTGCTCCATCCGCGTTCGATGGTCACGGGGCGGAGCTGGTCGGGCGTACGGCCGTCGATACGAGACATGGGATGAGCCTATCGGGAACCCGGGAGGCCCCGTTCCGGTGTGGAAGGGGCCGGGCCGCACGGCCATAGAACTGCGCGCGTCCGCGCGGGCGCGCGTGCCTACATCAGGTCTTCGATCTCGGCCGCGATGGGGTCGGCGTCCGTGCCGATGACGACCTGGATCGCGCTGCCCATCTTCACCACGCCATGGGCGCCGGTGGCCTTCAGGGCGGCCTCGTCGACCAGGGAGGGGTCCTTGACCTCGGTGCGGAGACGGGTGATGCAGCCCTCGACCTCGACGATGTTGTCGATGCCGCCGAGCCCCGCGACGATCTTCTCAGCCTTGCTGGCCATGTCCACTCCCTGTTGTCCTGAGCTGTCCTGTGTTGTCCTGTTGTCTCGGCCCTTCCGGATACCGGGTGAACGCATCCCTACGGTAACCACGCGGGCCCGGCAGCGCAGGATCGCCAGTGGTTCAGACCACATCGGAATGAAAGATTCCTTTATCCGATCCTCACGTGCTACAACAGGTCTACACCACATGTGGTGTAGACCATATCGCGGGCCGTCCCCAGTATCCCGAGCGCCCGCCTCACCAGGAGGAATCCGATGAGTACGGCCACCGCCTCGGCGGCGCCCGCCCAGAAGAGGGGCGCCGGTCTGATCAAGGGTATGCAGAAGATCGGACGCAGTCTCCAGCTGCCCGTCGCCGCCCTGCCCGCCGCGGGCATCCTGAGCCGACTGGGCCAGGACGACGTCTTCGGCAAGGCGGGGCTCGGCTGGAACAAACTCGCGGAGATCTTCGCCCACGCGGGCGGTGCGCTCTTCGACAACCTCGCCCTGCTGTTCTGCCTCGGCGTCGCCATCGGCTTCGCGAAGAAGTCGGACGGCACGACGGCGTTCGCGGCCCTGGTCGGGTTCCTCGTCTACAAGAACGTCCTGACCGGCTTCGTCAGCGACGTCACCGGCAAGCCGCAGGACCCGGGCGTCCTCGGCGGCATCGTGGTCGGCATCACCGCCGCCGTGCTGTGGGAGAAGTACCACCGCACCCGGCTGCCGGACTGGCTGGGCTTCTTCAGCGGCCGCCGCTTCATCCCGATCCTGATGTCCTTCGCGGGCGTGCTGTACGGCGTCGCCTTCGGCTATCTCTGGGGGCCGATCGGCGACGGGCTGAACAGCTTCTCCGAGTGGCTCTCGGCCAACGGCGCGATCGGCTCCGGGATCTTCGGCCTGGTCAACCGGCTGCTGATCCCCGTCGGCATGCACATGCTGCTGAACTCGTTCGCCTGGTTCCAGTTCGGTGACTTCAACTCCGGCGGGCAGACCTGGCACGGCGACATCGCGCGCTACTTCCACGACGACCCGTCGGCCGGAATGTTCATGACCGGCTTCTTCCCGATCATGATGTTCGCCCTCCCCGCAGCCGGTCTCGCGATCGCGCACTGCGCGCGCCCGGAGCGCCGCAAGGCCGTGATGGGCATGATGCTCTCGGTCTCGCTGACCGCCTTCGTGACCGGGGTGACGGAGCCGATCGAGTTCTCGTTCATGTTCATCGCGCCGGTGCTGTACGGGATCCACGCCGTGCTGACCGGTGTGTCCATGGCGCTGACCTGGGCGCTCGGCATACGCAGCGGCTTCACGTTCTCGGGCGGGCTCTTCGACTATCTGCTGGGGTGGTCGCACAGCGAGCAGGCCTGGATGATCATCCCGATCGGACTGGCCTTCGCCGTCGTCTACTACGTGGTGTTCCGCTTCGTGATCACGAAGTTCAACATCCCGACCCCGGGCCGCGAACCCGAGGACACCCTCGACGACGCGGCCGCGGTGGATACGGCCAAGGGCGCCGCCGCCAAGAAGTAAGGCCTACGGGCATACGACGGGACGGGCCGGATCTGCGGGGGCAGATCCGGCCCGTCCTCGTATCAGCGCCTGAGAAGAAAGCTCAGACCTCGTAGACCGCGCCCGCGCGCGCCAGGGTCACCGGGCCGTCGAAGACGGCCTCGGCGTCGCGCTGGTTGAGGTGCGGGTCGGTCCACGGCGGGATGTGGGTGAGGACCAGCGCAGCGGCGCCCGCGCTCCGGGCGTGCTCACCGGCCTGGCGGCCGTTGAGGTGCAGCTCGGGGATGTCTTCCTTGCCGTGGGTGAAGGCCGCCTCGCAGAGGAAGAGGTCGGCGCCCTGAGCGAGGTCGGTCAGGGCCTCGCAGGGGCCGGTGTCACCGGAGTAGACCAGGGTGCGGCCGCCGTGTTCGATACGGAAGCCGAAGGCCTCCACGGGGTGGCAGACCCGGGCGGTACGGATCGTGAAGGGGCCCAGTTCGAAGGTGCCCGGGGTCAGCGTGCGGAAGTCGAAGACCTCCTGCATCGACTTCTCGTCGGGCACGTCGTCGTACGCCTGGACCAGGCGGCGTTCGGTGTCCTCGGGCCCGTAGACCGGGATCGCCTCGGCGCGGCCTCCGTCGTGCCGGTAGTAGCGGGCGACGAAGTAGGCGCACATGTCGATGCAGTGGTCGGGGTGGAGGTGGGAGAGGATCACGGCGTCGAGGTCGTAGAGACCGCAGTGGCGCTGCAGCTCGCCAAGGGCGCCATTGCCCATGTCGAGGAGCAGCCGGAAGCCGTCGGCCTCTACGAGGTAGCTCGAACAGGCCGATTCCGCGGACGGGAACGACCCCGAGCATCCGACGACGGTGAGCTTCATGGAGCAGGAACCTCCTTGAGGGGTCCCCCCATGCCGAGGGCCATGGGCGAGGCGGCGGGTGCGGGGTCATACGGGGTGCCCACGAGCGTAAGGCGCTAAAGCCCTGGTAGCTCCTCCACGGGCCCGCGTTGTGGGCGGAATCACCAGGACGGAGCCCCGGGCAGCCCCGTATTCCCCGCTCCCGCGCCGCGCGGGAGCCGTACGGCCGGACAGGGCCTACGCCCAGAGCTGGCCGTGCAGCGTCTCGACCGCCTCCTCGGTGGTGGCCGCGGTGTAGACGCCGGTCGACAGGTACTTCCAGCCACCGTCCGCGACGACAAAGACGATGTCAGCGCTCTCCCCGGCCTTGACGGCCTTGCGTGCGACGCCGAGGGCCGCGTGCAGCGCGGCGCCGGTGGAGACACCCGCGAAGATGCCCTCCTGGGCGAGGAGTTCACGGGTACGGGCCACCGCGTCCTCCGAGCCGACGGAGAAGCGGGTGGTGAGGACGGACTCGTCGTACAGCTCGGGGATGAAGCCCTCATCCAGGTTGCGCAGCCCGTATACGACGTCGTCGTAGCGCGGCTCCGCGGCGACGATCTGCACCCCGGGCTTGTTCTCGCGCAGGAAGCGGCCGACGCCCATCAGGGTGCCGGTGGTGCCGAGCCCGGCGACGAAGTGGGTGACGGAGGGCAGGTCGGCCAGGATCTCAGGGCCGGTGGTGGCGTAGTGGGCGCCCGCGTTGTCCGGGTTCCCGTACTGGTAGAGCATCACCCAGTCGGGGTGCTCGGCGCTCAGTTCCTTGGCCACCCGGACGGCGGTGTTGGAGCCGCCCGCGGCGGGCGAGGAGATGATCTCCGCGCCCCACATGGCGAGCAGCTGGCGCCGCTCCTCGCTGGTGTTCTCCGGCATAACGCACACGATGCGGTAGCCCTTGAGCTTGGCCGCCATGGCGAGCGAGATACCGGTGTTGCCGGAGGTCGGCTCCAGGATGGTGCAGCCGGGCGTCAACCGGCCGTCCTTCTCGGCCTGTTCGATCATATGGAGCGCGGGGCGGTCCTTGATCGAGCCGGTCGGGTTGCGGTCCTCCAGCTTCGCCCAGACCCGGACCTCCGGGGAGGGCGAGAGCCGTGGCAGCCGGACGAGCGGCGTATTGCCGACGGCTGCCAGGGGGCTGTCGTAGCGCATCAGTACATTCCGCCCGCGACGGCCGGGAGGATCGTCACGCTGTCGCCGTCCGAGAGCTTGGTGGTGATGCCGTCGAGGAAGCGGACGTCCTCGTCGTTCAGGTAGACGTTGACGAAGCGGCGCAGCTCGCCTCCGTCGACCAGGCGCTCCTGGATGCCGGTGTGCCGGGACTCCAGGTCGGCGAACAGCTCGGCGAGCGTGGTCCCGCTGCCCTCGACCGCCTTCTGGCCGTCGGTGTAGGTGCGGAGGATGGTCGGGATGCGGACCTCGATGGCCATTCTCAATCTCCTGTGGGAGGGCGGGGTGGACTTCCGGACCATGATCGGGCCGGGTGGGCGTCGTCGAAGGACTGTCGTCGAAGGACTTCGAGCTTCGGGCTTCGCTTGCGGGCTTGCGGGCGGGCTTCGGCGCCGGAGACGCGCGCTCAGACGGCCTCGGCGCCGCGCGGACACATCGCGCTGGCGAGCCGGCACAGGTCGACGTGGAGCCGCGCCACGAGCAGCATGCCCGGCGCCTTCTCGCTCACGTCATCGAAAACCATGAACTCATCGTATCGATTCCCGATCCGCCCCCCGGAAGCTCATCCCGTGATACGGACGGGTAACACCCACGATGCGAGACGACATCAGGGGTCAACCCGGGATGATCTCGACTTCTTCCTCGGTGACCTCACCGTCGATGATCCGGTACGAGCGGAACTGGAAGGGTCCCTCTTCGTTGCCGCAGTCGGCGGTGGACACGAGGACGTAGTGGGCGCCGGGCTCATTGGCGTAGGTGATGTCCGTACGCGAGGGGTACGCCTCGGTGGCGGTGTGCGAGTGATAGATCACGACCGGCTCTTCATCGCGGTCGTCCATCTCGCGGTAGAGCTTGAGCAGATCGGTCGAGTCGAACTCGTAGAACGTGGGGGAACGGGCCGCGTTCAGCATCGGGATGAACCGCTCGGGGCGGCCGCTTCCGGCCGGGCCCGCGATGACGCCGCATGCCTCGTCGGGGTGGTCGGCCCGGGCGTGCGCGACGATCTGGTCGTGGAGGACCTGGGTGATGGTCAGCATGGACCACACAATAGGAGGCGGGCTCCGGACGTCGGTCCGGAGCCCGCCTGCTGAGACGACGCGCCCAAGGGGCGGAAGGGGTCAGTCCCGGGCGTCAGGCCCAGGCGCCAGACCCAGGCATCAGTCCCGGGCGTACTCGACCTCGCGCTCCTCGGCGGCGACCTGCGGCGTGCGGTTCTTGAGCACGAACCAGCCGATCACCAGGAACACGGCCCAGACGGCCCCGACGTACAGCGAGATCCGGGCGTCCTTGTCGTACGCGATCAGACCGGTGACGCCGATGAGGAAGATCAGCGCCACCCAGCTGAAGGCCGAACCGCCGGGCGCCGGGAAGGACGAGGCGGGCAGCCGCCCGGCCACGACGGCGCGGCGGTAGCGGATGTGGCTGACGAGGATCATCGCCCAGGCCCAGATCCCGGCCGCGGTGGCCACCGAGGTGACGTAGAGGAAGACCTTGTCCGGGACGGTGTAGTTCAGCACCACGCCGATGCCCATGAGGAAGGCGGAGAGGGCGATACCGGCGAACGGGGTCTTACGGGCGTTGAGCTTGCCGAAGACGCTCGGCGCCTCGCTGTTGGAGGCCAGGTCGCGCAGCATCCGGCCGGTGGAGTACATGCCGGAGTTGCACGAGGACAGGGCCGCGGTGAGGACGACGAAGTTGACGATGCCCGCCGCGAAGGGGATGCCGATCACCGAGAAGGCGTGCACGAAGGGGCTCTCGCCCGCGGAGAACTCGGTCCACTTCACGACGGAGAGGATGACGAGCAGGGCGCCGACGTAGAAGACGATGATGCGGAACGGCAGGGTGTTGATCGCCTTGGGCAGGGTCTTCTCGGGGTCCTCGGACTCGCCCGCGGTGACGCCGACCAGCTCGACGGCGAGGTAGGCGAACATGACGCCCTGGAGCGTCATCAGGCTGTCGCCTATGCCATTCGGGAAGAAGCCGCCGTGCGACCAGAGGTTGGAGGCGGCCGCGGTGTCTCCGGCCTCCGAGAAGCCGAGGGTCAGCACGCCGAGACCGATGACGATCATGCCGATGATCGCGGTGACCTTGACCATCGAGAACCAGAACTCGACCTCGCCGAAGATCTTCACCGAGATCAGGTTGACGCCGAAGAGCACGACCAGGAAGACCAGGGCGCTGACCCACTGCGGGATCGACGGGAACCAGAAGTGGATATAGATGGCCGCGGCGGTCAGCTCGGCCATGCCGGTGACGACCCACATGAGCCAGTAGGTCCAGCCGGTCACATAACCGAAGAACGGCCCCAGGAACTCACGGGCGTACTCCGCGAAGGAGCCCGAGACAGGGCGGTACAGGAGCAGCTCTCCGAGCGCTCGCATGATGAAGAAGATGACGACGCCCGCGAGGGCGTACATCAGGATGATGCTGGGGCCGGCCTTGGCGATGTTCGCCCCGGCTCCCATGAACAGACCGACACCGATGGCACCGCCGATGGCGATCATCTGTACCTGTCGGCTGCCCAAGCCGCGCTCATAGCCTTCTTCAGGCGCCGCTGAGGTCATGTGATGTGCCTTTCTCCCTGTGCGGCTGGCGATCGTGAAGATTTATCACGAGAGCAACGCTGATCGACTCAGCCGACTGTGAGGCACGCCACAGGGAGAACTGGACAAATGTTGTCACGTACAACAAAGCGAGTGATCGCAGTGATGCGATCGTTATCCGGAGTTGAGCACTCTCTAAACGAACACTCAGTGATCAGAGAGAGTGATCAGAGAGGGGGATAAGGGATGGCGATCAGAGAAGAGTCTCGATCAGCGTCTCCTGCAGCCCGCCGAGCCAGAAGTACGCCATCACCATCGGCTTGCGCGGATCGGAGTCGGGCAGCCCGAGCAGCTCGCCGCCGTCGTCATCGTCGGTGACCTCCAAACGGGTCCCGATCGCCAGCCGCAGGTCGTTGAGGGCGCCGAGCCACTGCCGGGACTTCTGCGGGGGCAGCTCCAGCACCGCCGGTTCCTTGGCAGCCGCACCAGAAGAGAGCGAGTCCAGGTCGCGCACCATCGCCAGGGCGTCATCGCGCTTGCGGGCCCGCAGGTCGTTCTCGGTGTACCGGCGGAACTCGGCCGAGGCGGCCCGCGCCTCCTTCTCCGCGTCCCCCTCCAGCTTCTCGTCCGGCGCCCCGTAGGCGTCCGGGAACAGCCGGGCCAGCACCGGGTCGCTCGGCGGCCTGGTGGGCCCCTCGGCGAACAGCGCGTCCAGCGGGTCCTCGGCCCCGGCGGGCTGGTCGCCCGGCCCGATCAGCTCCGCGAGCTGCACGGCGAGGCTGCGCAGGATGGAGATCTCCACCTCGTCCAGGGCGACGGCGGCACCGCCGCCCGGCAGCGGCTCGAAACGTCCCGACATCAGCGCTCCTGCGTGAGCGTCGCCCACAGCCCGTACCCGTGCATCGCCTGCACGTCGCGCTCCATCTCCTCGCGGCTGCCGCTGGAGACGATCGCGCGCCCCTTGTGATGAACGTCGAGCATCAGCTTGTGCGCCTTGTCCTTGGAGTAGCCGAAGTAGCTCTGGAACACGTACGTGACATAGCTCATGAGATTGACGGGGTCATTGTGGACCACCGTCACCCAGGGAACGTCCGGCTCAGGCACCTCCATCGGCGCCTCGCTGGATTCTGGACGTTCGATCTCCACCGGACTGACACTCACACCCCCAATGCTGCCACCCGGTAGGGCCGGTCGCCTAAACCGGCACCCAGATCTCGTCACTCTGACGAGTATGCGAGGTAACATCATCAACATGGACACTGCGGACTTGGGACTGCCGGTGGACGTGCCATCGACTGCCCTGTTCACCGACCGGTACGAACTCACCATGCTGCAGGCCGCGCTGCGGGCGGGCACCGCCGACCGCCGCTCGGTCTTCGAGGTCTTCACCCGGCGCCTGCCCGAGGGGCGGCGCTACGGCGTCGTCGCGGGCACCGGGCGGGTCCTCGACGCCGTCGAGAACTTCCGCTTCGACGGCGGCGTCCTGGACTTCCTCGCGCAGCACCGGATCGTGGACGAGCCGACGCTCGCCTGGCTCGCCGACTTCCGGTTCCGCGGCGACATCTGGGGCTACCCGGAGGGTGAGGTCTACTTCCCCGGCTCGCCGATCATGCGGGTGGAGGGCACGTTCGCCGAGGCCGTGCTGCTGGAGACGGTGATCCTCTCCATCCTCAACCACGACTCGGCGGTCGCCGCCGCCGCGTCCCGGATGTCCGTCGCCGCGGGCGGCCGTCCGCTGATCGAGATGGGCGCGCGCCGCACCCATGAGCTGGCCGCCGTGGCCGCCGCGCGGGCCGCGTACGTCGGCGGTTTCGCCACCACCTCGGACCTCGCGGCCGGATTCCGCTACAACATCCCCACCGTCGGTACCAGCGCCCACGCCTTCACCCTGCTGCACGACAACGAGCGCGACGCCTTCACCGCCCAGGTCGCCTCGCTCGGCAGCGACACCACCCTGCTGGTGGACACCTTCGACGTCGCCGAGGCGGTGCGCACCGCGGTGGAGATCGCGGGTACGGAGCTGGGCGCCGTCCGGATCGACTCCGGCGATCTGCTGCTGCTGGCCCACCGGGTGCGGCAGCAGCTGGACGACCTGGGCGCCAAGGGCACGAAGATCGTGGTCACCAGCGATCTGGACGAGTACGCGATCGCCTCGCTCGCCGCGGCCCCGGTGGACGCGTACGGGGTCGGCACCCGGCTGGTGACCGGCAGCGGCCATCCGACCTGCTCGATGGTCTACAAGCTGGTCGCCCGCGCCCAGTCCGACGCGGCCGACGCGCCGCTGGTGCCGGTGGCGAAGAAGTCAATGGGCGCGAAGACCTCGATCGGTGGCCGCAAGTGGGCCGCCCGGCGGCCGGACGCGGACGGGGTGGCCGAGGCCGAGGTGATCGGCAGCGGCCCCGTCCCGGAGGCCCTGGCGGAGCACATGCTGCAGATCGAGCTGGTGCGCGGCGGCGAGATCGTGGCCCGGGAGCCGCTGGACGCGGCGCGCGACCGCCATGCGGCGGCGCGGGCGGGGCTGCCCCTGTCGGCGACACAGCTGTCGCAGGGCGATCCGGTGCTGCCGACGGAGTACTCCCAGGCGTGAGGGGTACGTCCATGACGACCATGGCGTCGATTGCCGCCGCCGCTACTGCTGTGACCACCACGGGCCGAGCCGGAAGGCGTGCGCGATGCACCGGGCACTGATCGTCGTCGACATCCAGAACGACTTCTGTGAGGGCGGAAGCCTCGCGGTGACGGGCGGCGCGGACATCGCCGCCGCCATCACCGACTACATCGGGGAGGCGTCGCCCGGTTACCGCCACATCGTGGCCAGCCGCGACCGCCACATCGACCCGGGCGATCACTTCTCCGAGCACCCGGACTACGAGCGCACCTGGCCGCCGCACTGTGTCGCGGGCACGGAGGGGGTCGGCTTCCACCCGAATTTCGCGCCCGCGGTGGCGTCGGGCGCGATCGACGCGGTCTTCGACAAGGGCGCGTACGCCGCGGCGTACAGCGGCTTCGAGGGCGTCGACGAGCACGGGACGACGCTGGCGGCGTGGCTGCGGGAGCGGGCCGTGACGGAGGTGGACGTGGTCGGGATCGCCACCGACCACTGCGTACGGGCCACCGCGCTGGACGCGCGGCGCGAGGGGTTCGTGACCCACGTGCTGCTCGGGCTGACCGTGGGCGTGGCCCCCGTGACCACCCAGCGGGCCCTGGAGGAGTTGCGGGACGCGGGCGTCCGGCTGAGCGGGCAGCCGGTGGGCTGAGAAACGGCTGAGAAGCGACGGGGAAACGGCTGAGAAGCGCTCCGGGGCCCGGTCCGCGGTGGACCGGGCCCCGGAGGCGTTCAGACGTCCGTCAGGCGGTCGCCTTGGGCCGCAGCAGGGCGGCGATGGGGTGCCACAGCTCGCCGCCGATGTCGGGGGACGTGCGCCAGATGAGGCCGTCGGGGTGGTGGAGCACCGCCGTCACCTCGTCGGGCGTCGGTGGCGCGCTGTTGCCGCGCAGATACACGGCGCGAAGCCCCAGGTTGCGCAGCCTGGTCAGGGCGCGCGCCCGGTTCGCGGCGTGGACCAGGACGCGGACGCCGCCCTCGCCCAGCGGGCGGGGCAGGGTCAGTGCCACCACCACATTGCCACCCGGCAGCTTCGTGAATCCTCCATCAGCCATACGGTTCATGTCCCCCGTGAGACGTCGTGTCAATAAGAAGGTCTAGGTGCATCTAAACGCGAACGGCCGTCGCCCGCTAGTGGGTGACGGCCGTCACGGCTTTGACCTGCGGCTATGACGAGGGACCCACCTGGACGGTCATCGTCTGGCCGTCCGGGCGCTCCCGGAGGATCGAGATCCGGGTGTTGGTGTCAGCAACCTGGACCCCGGCGGTGGGGTTCGACTTGTCCCAGTACGTACCCTTGCGGTCGTCGAAGACCGGTACGCCCCGCTTGCCCTTGATCTTCGCGGCCTTCCCGTCCTTGTGGATCGTGAAGCCGTCGGCCCGGTACCAGCTGAAGGTCGAGTCGTACGCCTGGATGCGGTTGCGCATCAGCGTGCCGTCCGCCCACTTCTCCGGCGCGGCGTGCGCGTCGACCGGGAGGATCAGACCGGAGCCGGGGTGGACGCCGACGTTGTTGTCCGGCTGCGAGGTGTCCCACTGCCAGATCAGCAGACCGTTCTGGTACGGGAAGTGCTCGACCCAGGACGGCCGGGTGGAGGCCCAGCCGAAGTTGTACGGGCCGGTCTTCAGGGTCTTGTCGTAGCTGACGTACTGGCGGTTCTCGGCGAGGTAGTACTGCGGGTAGTCCTTGGTGAAGGACTTGCCGACGCGCGAGAAGCCGTCC
Organism: Streptomyces sp. NPDC059850; assembly: GCF_042731515.1. Taxonomy (NCBI): domain Bacteria; kingdom Bacillati; phylum Actinomycetota; class Actinomycetes; order Kitasatosporales; family Streptomycetaceae; genus Streptomyces; species Streptomyces sp. NPDC059850. The sequence continues at coordinate 133,008 of NZ_JBHWJI010000005.1, read as the reverse complement.
GCCGTCCAGCCGTTGTCGTCGCCCTCGGCGCCATCGGTGACGACGGGCTTGCCGTCCGCGGTCAGGGAGATGGCGTCGGCGGTGAAGCCCTTCTGCGCGACCCCGCTGTCCGTCTGGTAGCGGAAGCGGAGGTCGATCTTCTTGCCCGCGTAGGCGTCCAGCGGGAAGGAGAGCTTCTTGTACGCCCCGGAGACGCCGGTCAGCGCGGGCTTGTCGCCCGCGTCGCGCGGGATGGCCTTGCCGTCCGCGGTGCCGTCGACCGGCGTCCAGTTGGCGCCGCCGTCCGTGGAGACCTCGGTGTAGAGGTAGTCGAAGTTCTCCTCGATGTCCCACCAGCCCTGGAGGTCCAGGCTCGCCTTGGCCGCGCCCGTGAGGTCGACGGACCGGGTGAGGGTGTTCTTCAGGTCGTCGCCCATCCCGGACCACCACTGCTTGGTGCCCTCGGCGGGCGCGGTGATCTCGGTGGTGACGGCCTTGTCGGGGAGGCTGACGACCAGCGCCTGCTTGTTCTTGGTGTTGTACTCGGCGACCCCGAGGGTGTGCCGGGACTTCGTACCGGCCTTCGCGGTGCCGTAGTTGAGCCAGCCGAGCTGGAGCTTGTCCCAGGCGTTCATGTCGCCGGGGAGGTCGCCGATGGAGTCCTTCCCGGTGCCCAGCCAGGAGCCCGCGGACATCAACGACCAGTAGCCGACGGACGATTCGCCCTTGCCCGTGGTGTCGTACTCGTCGGGCAGGCCGAGGTCGTGGCCGTACTCGTGGGCGAAGACGCCGAGGCCGCCGTTCTCCGGCTGCATGGTGTAGTCGCCGACCCAGATGCCGGTGTCGCCGATCTGGGTGCCGCCCGCCTTGTTGGCGCCGGGCCCTGTGCTGCCCGCGTCGCTGCCGTACGCGTACCAGCGGTGCGCCCAGATCGCGTTCTCGCCCTCGGCGCCGCCGCCCGCGGACTCGTCCTCACCGGCGTGCACGATCTGGAAGTGGTCGATGTAGCCGTCGGACTCGTTGAAGTTGCCGTCGCCGTCGAAGTCGTAGCGGTCCCACTGGTCGTACTGGGCCAGGTCCGCCTTGATCTGCGCGTCGGTACGGCCCGCCGCCTTCTGGTCCTTCGCCCACTGGTTGACGCCGTCGCGTATCAGGTCCCAGGCGTTGGCGCAGTTGGTGTCGCCGCAGTAGTTGGAGCCGTAACGGGCCTCGTTCCAGTCGACCTTGACCCAGTCGGAGACCTCGCCGTCTACCGAGTAGCGGCCCGAGGACTGCTTCTCGTAGTACTTCTTCAGCGACTCCTTGCCCTTGGCCTCGGAGAAGTACAGGTCCTGGAAGTGCTTCCGGTTGTAGTCCTTCTGCCAGGCGGTGCTGTTGTCCTGGGCGCGGTCCGGCTCGGCGATCGTGTTGTGCGCCGGGCCCGGGTCGCCGCCGTACTTCTTCACCGGCGGCTCGGGGCCGTCGGCGCCGTCCGGGTCGTACATCGTGGTGTCGTCGACCTTGTCGCCGAACTCCACGAGCACGGTGAAGATCTTGTCGGTCTTCTCCCGGGCCAGCTCGACGTACTTGCCCTTGCCGAGCTTCACCACCTCCGACGCGCCGCGCCGGGTGGTCTCCTTGTCCCCGGATATGACCTGGCGCAGCGCGTCCTGACGCTGCGCCTCCCGCTGCTTGCTGAACGGGCCCTGCAGATCGTGCTCGACGTCCGTCTTCGCGGGCGCCGGGTCATGGCGTTCGACACGCGTAGATGGTGCGTCCGCCTGGGCGACGCCCGTTGACAGCGCGGCCGCGCCGAGCGCGGCCACCACCGTGGCGACCGCGGCCGATCTGGCCGCCCTCCGTTGGCTGTTCACTTGTTCCTCCCCTTCCACACACCGGTGCCGCACATTTGACCGGAGTGGCAGGAGAAAAGACAGTCCTTGACTTTGCATGTGACGGGTCAGTACATGACTCCGTGCGCCCCCGTGCTCCTCCCCCGTGGGTGAGGTCACGCTTAGTCCCGCTCCCCATCGGGCATCCAGGACCGTAGAGTCATTTTGACGGCGCACATCAGCCGGACTCATACCCCCGCATATCGATGCCCCCTGAGGACGGATCCCGCCATGCCGCGTCCGACTTCTGCCCAGCTCGCCTACGGATCGGCCACCGTCGTCCTGTCGACACTGGCCATGCTGCTGCTCTCCGAAACCCGCTCGGGGCTCGGGGTGGGCATGGTGACCGTGGCCGGTCTCGCGCTCGGGCTGCTGGTAGCCCTCACCGTGCCGGTGTCCCGTCCGTCCCGTTCCCGCCGCCCGGTGCGCGGTCACCGCCCGCTGGCGGGGTCCGCGGTGGCCGAGCCGACGCGGGAGCACTCACTGCACGGCTGAGACCACGACCGTCCGCGCGACCTTGTCGTGCAGGCAGCGCTGGAACGGCTTGTCCCACAGCAGTGAGACGGCGTTGACCACCCAGAACAGGGTGCCGACGAGCACCGGGATCAGCAGTCCCGGCAGGGTGTAGACCGCCGCGCGCACCCAGCCCTGGCCGCCCGGAATGTTCCCGTCCGAGAGCATGGCCACCCGGATGCGCATCGCCTTCTTGCCAAGCGTCTGACCGCTGCGCGCCAGCATGGCGCCCTCATAGCCGAAATAGACCGCCATGGTGATGAGCAGCCCGCCCATCACCTTGCCCAGGTCCTGCTCACCCGGGTGCTCCATGCCGTACTGGAGCGCACCCGTCATGCCGAGCGCCACGGTCCAGATGGCGCCGAGCACGAGGCCGTCGATCAGCCGGGCGACGAAACGCTGGCCGGGCGTGGCCAGCGGGGGCATCCCCGCGAGGTCGGGGTACGGGGGCGACGACAGCTGGTCGGGGCTCATGCCCCCGATTACATCAGCAGCCCTCCGGACCGCTCGCGGCGGGCCGAGGGCTCAGAGGGGGTCCGGCGGCGTCACGGCTCGGCCGAGACGACGACCGTTTTGGCCGCCTTGTCGTGCAGACACTGCCTATACGGCCGGTCCCAGGTGCACCACAAGACGTTGACCAGCCAGAAGACAGCGCCGCAGCAGGGCACGATCTCGGGCAGCGCGTACACGGCGGCGCGCACCCAGCCGGGCCCGCCCGCCGGGGTCTCGCCGGTCTCCAGGATGGCCACCCGGATCTTCATGGCCTTCTTGCCGAGGGTCTGGCCGTAGCGGGTCAGCATCAGCCCCTCGTAGACGAAGTAGACCAGGACGTAGACGAGCGTGAACACGGACGAGCGGGCGTCGCTGCCGTCGCCCATCGGGTAGTAGGTGCCCAGGATCAGCGCCATGATCACGCCGATCGGGATGCCGATGATCAGCCCGTCGAGGATCCGGGCGGCGAGGCGGCGGCCGAGGTGGGCGAGCGGGGGCATGCCCGCGAGCGGGTCGTCGCCGCCGTCGTGGTCGCCGTAGGGGGAGCCGTTCGCCCGGGGCGGCGGCTGCTGCTTGGCGAACGGATCCCGGTCGCGGGGCTCGTCCCCGGATGGCGGCGGCTGGTCGGTGCTCATCCCCCGAGTCGACCGCCGATCGGGGACAACCGCATCCGGCACGCCCCATTCGGGCGATCCGGATGCCCCCTTTGGGGCTCGCTTCGGGTCCGGATCGCCCCGGGGCGGCTCAGTCGGCCGTCGCGACGAACGTGCGGGCGGCCTTGTCGTGCCAGCACTGCCGCCAGGGGCGGTCGAACAGGCACCAGACCACGTTCACCACGCCGATCACCAGCACGCCCAGCACCCCGTACACCAGCCAGCGGCGCAGGGCGGAGCCGAACGACGGGGTGTCGTGCTCCTCGATGTCCAGGACCCGCACCCCGCACAGCTTCTTGCCGAGCGTACGGCCCCACAGGGACGTCGGCAGCGCCTCCAGGAGGACCCCGGCGAGCAGCAGCACGCCCAGCACGATGGCGAGATAGCCGCTGGTGGTGCCGTCGAGCAGATAGACGGTCACGGTCTCGCCGGACTGCTTGGCCGCCTCCACCTTCTCGTCGATGTGGTCGGTGGCCTTCCCCCACAGCGGGAACCCGGCCGCCCCGGTGATGGCGAGCAGCACGACCATGTCGATCAGCCGGGCGGCGAAGCGGCGGCCGAGCCCGGCGGGCCGCCCCTCGGCCTGGGCGGCCGCGAGGAACGGGTTGTCGACCGGCGGCTTCCAGGGGATGACGCTCTCGGGCGCGCCCTGCTGGGGCTGCTGCGGCTGATGCGGCTGTTGTGGCTGCTGGGGCTGCTGGGGCTGCTGGGGCTGCTGGGCGAGCTGGTGCACCTGCTGCTGCCAGCCGCCGGGGGCGCCGCCGGGGGACGGCTGGGCCGGGATGCCGCCGTAGGGCTGCTGCGGCGGGGATTGCTGCTGCTGGGGCGGCTGCGGAGGCTGGTGCTGCTGAGGCTGGTGTTGCTGGGGCTGGGGCGGCTGCTGGGGGCCTTGCGGGGCGTCGCGGTCGAGCGTACGGAACGTCATCGTGCCCTCGTCGCGGCCGGTCGGCCGCAGCGCGCGCATCGCCATCGTGCCCTCGGGCTGCTCCGGGGCGCTGGGTACGGCGGGGAGGGCGTGGGTGGCGCGATCCTTGCGGTCGCCCGTGGCGCCCGTACCGCCCGTACCGCCCATGCCGTCGCCGCGCATGGTCAGCGTGCCCTGGTCGCGACCGCCTTCACCACGGCCACTCCCGACGCCACCGGTCTCGCCGTCCGCCGCGCCGCGCGGGTCGGGCAGCCCCGCCCGTGGGTCGTCCGGCTCCGGGGAGCCCCAGGAGATCCGGCGGTCCGGCTCACCGCCGAACCCGGCCTGGTGGGACGCGTCGGCCTGCCAGGCGGTCCCGGCGCCGGGGCGGGTGCCGTGCAGCCGCTGCGGATCGTCCCAGTCCACCGGGGCGGCCATGCCGCCGGGCGGCACCGGCTCGGTGCCCATGACGCCGCCCGGGGCGGGGTCGTGGACGGCGGAGTCCCGTACGTCCATCTCGGCACGGGCCCGCAGCTCGGGCAGGGCCCCGCCGGTCTCCGGCGCGGGCAGCGCCTGTGGGTCCTCGTCCAGGAACATCGGGCCGGTCTCGTCCGGCACCGGCGCGGTGACCTGGGTGTGGGTGACCCCGGGCGGCGCGGCGGGCATGGCCTCGCCCTCCGCCGGAGCAGGCCGACTCGTCCCGGGCACCCATGCGGCGCCGTTCCAATACCGGATGTAGTTGGGAATGGACGGATCCGGATAAAAACCAGGAATGGAGCTGCCGTCAGCGGATCCTGAGGAAGGGGCGCTCATGATCTCCGATGTCCCGTATCTGTGCTCGCCGTGCTGCTGTACTGCTGTCCTGCGCTGCCGCAGTGCAACCCGGAGCGCGATGTCAAGGTCTATCAGACGGGCCCGCGGCCCGTATCTACTGTGTCACCGGCCCGTGCCGTTTTGGCGGGCAATGAGGGAAGCCATGACAGCGGGCATCCCGGGGCGCTATGCCCCTAGAAGAGCTTTCCCGGGTTGAGCAGTCCCAAGGGGTCGAAGACCTGCTTGATGCCCTTCTGCAACTCCACCCCCACCGGTCCCAGTTCACGCGCGAGCCATTCCCGCTTCAGCACGCCCACCCCGTGCTCCCCCGTGATCGTGCCGCCGAGCGCCAGCCCCAGCGCCATGATCTCGTCGAACGATTCGCGCGCCCGCCGCGACTCGTCCTCGTCCGCGGGGTCGAAGCAGACCGTCGGATGGGTGTTGCCGTCGCCCGCGTGGGCCACGACGCCGATGGTGAGGGCGTACTTCTCGGCGATGGCGGCCGTGCCGTCGATCATCTCGGCGAGGCGGGAGCGCGGCACGCACACGTCGTCGATCATCGTGACACCCTTGACCGCCTCCAGCGCGGTCAGGGTCATGCGGCGGGCCTGGAGCAGCAGATCGGACTCGGCCGCGTCCTCCGCCGGGACCACCTCGGTCGCCCCGGCGGCCGTGCACAGCTCGCCCACGGCGGCCAGGTCGGACGCGGGGTCCGGGGTGTCGAAGGCGGCCATCAGCAGGGCCTCGGTGGACTCGGGGAGGCCCATGCCGCCCAGGGCGTTGACCGCGCGCACGCTCGTACGGTCCATCAGCTCCAGCAGCGACGGCACATGGCCGCGCTCCATGATGCGGCAGATCGCGTCGCACGCGGCCGCGGTGGAGGGGAACTCGGCGGCCAGGACGAGCTGTTCGGGCGGGGCGGGCTTGAGCGCGAGGACGGCCCGTACGACGATGCCGAGGCTCCCCTCGGAGCCGACGAAGAGGCGGGTCAGGTCGTAGCCCGCGACGCCCTTGGCGGTGCGGCGGCCGGTGGACAGCAGCCGCCCGTCGGCGAGGACGACGTCCAGGCCGAGGACGTACTCGGCGGTCACGCCGTACTTCACGCAGCACAGCCCGCCCGACGCCGTGCCGATGTTGCCGCCGATGGTGCACTGCTCCCAGCTGCTGGGGTCCGGGGGGTAGTACAGCCCCTTCTCCAGCACCGCGCGCGACAGCGTCGCGTTGACCACGCCCGGTTCGACGACCGCGATCCGGTCGACCGGGTTGATCTCCAGGATGCGGTCCATCTTGATCAGGGACAGCACGACGCAGCCGTCGGACGCGTTGGCCGCGCCCGACAGGCCGGTGCGCGCGCCCTGGGGGACGACGGGGACTCGCAGCGCCGTGGCCGTACGGCACACGTGCTGCACCTGCTCGACTGTGCGCGGGAGGACGACCACGGCGGGCGCGCCCGCGTCGCAGAAGCTCGCCATGTCGTTGGCGTACGCCGCCGTGACATCGGGGTCGGTCAGCACCGCCTCCTCGGGGAGGCCCTCCCGCAACGACTCGATGAGGTCGGTCATACGTCCAGGCTCGCACTCGGCGGGGCGCCAGGGAAGATCGGCGCGGCGAGTGGGTTATCGCGCTCCGGTCACTGCGGCTTGTAGTAGACGCTCAGTTCGCGGGCGCCGGACGCGCCGGACGCGAAGCCCATGCACAGCCTGCGGGGGCTGGTGAGCTGGACGGCCATGCCCTCGGGCTCGCGGTAGCCGAGCGAGTATCCGGCCTCGGTGCGGGAGCGCTGGACCAGCTGGCCGGTGCGCAGATCGACGCACGAGACATGGGCGTTGCCGTGGCCGGAGGGCGGGTTGGAGCCGTCCTCGTCGGTGTAGTTGGTGCCGGTGAGCTGGTACACGTAGTCGCCGAGCAGCGTGAAGCCCTGGAAGACCTCGCCCTCCTCGATCCCGGCCTGGGCTATGTCGTCGTACACCGCGGTGTAGTCGCCCGCGGTGACCGCGGCGAGGCTCATCAGCCGGTAGCGGACCTGGTCGCCCTGGCGGTAGCGCAGCAGCAGCCGCTTGTTGAGCATGTCGACGGCGGGCTGGTTGCTGGTCGAGCCGGGCACCGGGCGGTGGGTGGCCAGGCCGGACGAGCCGCTGTCGAGGACGGCGCCGTCCTTGAAGGCGAAGCGGCTGATGGCGCGCCCGTAGCCGGAGTCGGGGTTGGCGTCCGACTCGGCCCACAGATAGGCGGTGGCGCCGACCGGCTCACAGCCGATGGAGACGCCGTGGCCGAAGCCTCTGACGTACATGTGGCCGAGCTTGGTGCCGGTGAGGGACAGCTTCGTGACGCACATGTCGCCGCGCTTGGCCCGGTCGGCGCCGGAGACGGGGGCGGATTCGCCGCTGAGCCGGAGGCCGCCCTGCATCATCTGGATCGTGTAGAGGTGGCCGTTGGCGTCGTCGAACGCGAAGGACTGCAGCACGGTGTTGTTGTGCGGTGCCTTCTCGCGGATCAGCTGCGTGGAGGGCACCGAGAGGTCGAACCGGCCACCGGCGGCTTCAGCGACCCCTGTTTCGGCCTGAGCGACCTGAGCGGCCTCGGCTTCGGTGGGCCGTACCGCGAACGCCCCGAGCGCTCCCGCGGCGGCCGCGCCACCGGCCAGGGCGAACCTGCGCCTCGTCAACCGACCCGTCTGGTACTTGTCCGTCTGCATGCGAACTCAACAACTCCCAAGAGAACACACCGTGTTGGGGTGAACAGGAAATGCCGAGAGTGTAGACGGTGGGATTCTCCAACCGAGCTGGTGTTCCATTTTTCTGGCACGAGCGGCGCATTGTGTGCTGTATCACTCCGATTCTTCCCGGTTGGGTAACCCGAATGTCGTACCGCAGGTGAATATAGGAGCGACGACGTGACGTACCCACCCGAGACGACGTCTCCCCCAGGAGGCAGCCTCACGTCTACGCGAAAGATCCCTGTATGTCAGTCGCACCTCCCGAGCCACGCCACCCCGCACCCCGCCGCCCCGCGTGGGCCGCCGCGGCGCGGGAGCGGCCCGCGCCGCGCCTGTCCGCCAAGCTGCGCGACCGGCTGCCCGGCTGGCTGGGGCCGGGCGACCGCGAGGTGCTGTGGCTGTATCTGCTGACCCGGATATCCATCTGGATCACGGCCTACTGCGTCCGCTGGATGTTCCCCGGTGACGGCCGCGCGCACGAGCCCTCCCGCCTCCTCGAACCCTTCGAGCGGTGGGACTGGGGGCACTACCTCCACATAGCGCGCGACGGCTACTTCCCCGGGGAGAGCGGGCCCTGGGACAAGAAGTGGGACAGCCGGGAGGCGTTCTTCCCCGGCTTCCCGCTGCTGCTGCGCGCCCTGCACACCGTCATCCCGAGCTGGGGCGCGGCGGGGCTGCTGATCTCCTTCGTCGGCGGGGCCGTCGGGGTCGTGGCGCTCGCCCGGATCGCCCGGCTGCGGCTGCCCGGCACGGACGGCGACCGGCGCACCGTCCTGTTCTTCCTGCTCTCCCCGTGCGCGGTCTTCCTGGCCGTCGGCTACACCGAGGCGCTCTTCCTCGCGTTCGCCCTGCCCGGCTGGCTCGCCGCCCAGCGGCAGCGGTGGGCCGCCGCCGCGCTGCTGACCGCGCTGGCCACGACCGTGCGGATCAGCGGCCTCTTCCTGGCCGCCGCCATCGCCGTCCACTTCGCCCTCACCGCCGTACGCACCCGTGGGCACTGGCGGTCACTGCCGTGGCTGGCGCTGCCCGCGCTGCCCCCGGCCTTATACGGCTGGTATCTGCAGGCTCACACCGGCGACTGGATGGCCTGGAAGCACGCCCAGGAGCGCGGCTGGTCGCGCACGTTCGAGACCCCGTGGAAGAGCTGGTCCCAGACCTGGGACGCGGCCTTCGGCGGCGGCCAGTCCACCGGGTTCGCCGCCATGTTCCAGGCCGAGCTGGTGGCCATGGTCCTCGGGCTCGTCCTGCTCGGCGTGCTGCTGTGGCGGCGGCGGTGGGCCGAGGCCGCCTACATCGCCCTCACGCTGTGGGCGCTGGGCACCTCGTACTGGTTCATGTCCATCCCCCGCTCCACCCTGCTGTGGTGGCCGCTGTGGATCGGGCTGGCGGGGTGGAGCGTGCGTTGGCCGCAGGTCAGGACGGTCTACCTCTGTCTTGTGGCGCCCTTGAGCACCGTCCTGACCCTCACCTTCCTGTCGGGGCGGTGGGCGGGATGATCAGCGGGGTGATCAGATGTTGATCAGAGGTTGCCGCGCTTTTCCTGCTCGCGCTCGATCGCCTCGAACAGCGCCTTGAAGTTCCCCTTGCCGAATCCCATGGACCCGTGCCGCTCGATCATCTCGAAGAAGACCGTCGGCCGGTCCTGCACCGGCTTGGTGAAGATCTGCAGCAGGTACCCGTCCTCGTCCCGGTCCGCCAGGATCTTCAGCTCGCGCAGGGTCTCGATGGGCACCCGGGTGTCCCCGACCCACTCCCCCAGGGTCTCGTAGTACGAGTCGGGCGTGTCCAGGAACTGGACGCCCGCGGCGCGCATCGCGCGGACCGTCGCCACGATGTCGTTCGTGGCGAGGGCGATGTGCTGGACGCCCGGGCCGCCGTAGAACTCCAGGTACTCGTCGATCTGCGACTTCTTCTTCCCCACCGCGGGCTCGTTCAGGGGGAACTTGACCTTCCGGGTGCCGTCCGCGACGACCTTCGACATCAGGGCGGAGTACTCGGTGGCGATGTCGTCGCCGACGAACTCCTTCATGTTGGTGAAGCCCATGACCTTGTTGTAGAAGGCCACCCACTCGTCCATGTGGCCCAGTTCGACATTGCCGACGCAGTGGTCGATGGCCTGGAACAGCCGCTTCTCCGGCGCCTGGACGATCGGCGCGGCGGCGACGTACCCCGGCAGGTACGGGCCGTCGTAGCCGGAGCGCTCCACGAAGGTGTGGCGGGTGTCGCCGTACGTACGGATCGACGCGAGCACCACCGTTCCGTGCTCGTCCTTGACGTCGTGCGGCTCCTCGATCCCGGTGGCGCCGTGCTCGACCGCGTACGCGTACGCGGCCCGCGCGTCCGGGACCTCGACGGCGAGGTCGATCACGCCGTCGCCGTGCTCGGCCACGTGGTCGGCGAGGAAGTGACCCCAGGGGCCGGACGGCTTGATGACGGAAGTGAACACGAAGCGGGCGCTGCCCGAGACGAGGACGTAACTGGCGGTCTCCCGGCTGCCGTTCTCCGGTCCGGAGTAGGCGACGAGCTTCATGCCGAAGGCGGTGGCGTAGAAGTGGGCGGCCTGCTTGGCGTTGCCGACGGCGAAGACGACCGCATCCATGCCCTTCACCGGGAAGGGGTCTGCCTGCCGCGCGGTGGTCGGGGTGGGGTTCAGGATCTCAGTCATGGGGGCAGCGTCTCTCCGGGACTCAGGGTGCGCAACAGTTGCGGAAATCGCTGCGCAGGTTGCATAGCCATGCCTCGAATCAGGGCAGCATTCTGCACAGAGTGACCACCATCACAGGGAGGCCCCATGGGGATCGACGCGCTCGACGCCCGCCTGATCGAACTGCTCGCCCGGGAGCCCCGCATCGGCGTCCTGGAGGCCTCCCGCCGCCTCGGCGTCGCCCGCGGCACGGCCCAGGCACGGCTGGACCGGCTGCGCACCCAGGGCGTGATCCGCGGCTTCGGCCCGGACGTCGACCCGGCGGCGCTGGGCTACCCGGTCACGGCCTTCGCCACCCTGGAGATCAAACAGGGCCAGGGCCCGGACGTCCGCACCCACCTGGCGAGCGTCCCCGAGGTCCTGGAGCTGCACACCACGACGGGCGAGGGCGACATGCTCTGCCGCCTGGTCGCCCGCTCGAACGCGGACCTCCAGCGGGTGATCGACCGCGTCGTGGGCATCGAGGGCATCGTGCGCGCGTCGACGGCGATCGTCATGGAAAACCCGGTCCCGCTCCGGATCATCCCCTTGGTACAGCAGGCCGCCGAGGATTGACGTGCATGATCTGACCGGCCCGGGGGGCGTGCGGCAGCTGGCCGCGTATGGGTTCGTCGCGGACGACCCGGAGCGCGGCAAGGGGCGGGAGCGGTGGTGGAAGGCGGCGCACGGTACGACGAAGCTGGCCACCGACGAGCTGCTGCGCCACCCCGACCCGTCCGTGCGCGGCGCGATGAACACCCTGCTGCACGAATGGCCCGCGGAGTGGCGCGCGAACGCGGACATCAGCGACTACATGCTGCGCCTGACGCCGGAGCTTGCCCGGGAAATGCTCGACAAGGTGCACGAAGTGATCGAGAGCTACCGCGAGAAGGGGGTCGGCCCGGACGCCGAGCACTCCGCCCGGTACCGCGTCCATCTGCACGGCTTCCCGCGCGACGAGGACTGACCCAAGACCCGACCCTTGGGGGAGAGCGTATGCACGGCGACCACGTCCACCACGTACTGCACCACTTACGCGCCGAGCAGCTGCGGCTCGCGACGCCGCGTGTACCCCACGTACCGCGCTTCGATTAGCAGCTCGGGACCGCGCCGCCCGACTGGAGGTTGTTCAGGGCCTTCACGGCGCCGTCGAGGGTGGTCACGGGGATCAGCCGCAGGCCCTTCGGCTGCTCGGTCTCGGCGTCCTTACACTCGTCCTTGGGGACCAGGAAGACCGTCGCGCCGTCCCGCTTGGCGGCCTGGGTCTTGAGGGGGACGCCGCCCACCGGGCCGACCTTGCCGCGGGCGTCGATCGTGCCGGTGCCCGCGATCGTGCGGCCGCCGGTCAGGTCGCCGCCGCGGCCGTCGCCGTCCAGCTTGTCGACGATGCCGAGGGAGAACAGCAGCCCGGCGCTGGGGCCGCCCACGTCCGCGAGGCGCAGCTTCACCTTGACGTCGCCCGGCGACCTGTTGAGGTAGCCGAGGGCGGCGCTGGTGGCCGTGTTCTGGGACTTCCGCATCTCGTCGGCGTTGTGCTTCTCGATGTCCTTGGTCGTGTCGCCCACGTACACCGCCTCGCGCGGCAGCACCGCGCGGTCGGTGCGGAACCAGCTGCTGACCACGTCGCCCAGCCGGACCTTGGCCTCCGGGCCGGTCGCCGCGATCGTCGTCATCCGCAGCTGGCCCTTGGTCTTACGGGTGTCGCTCCCCGAGACGGTGATCACCTGCTTGCCGCCGTCCGCCCCGAGGACGTTCACGGTGGTGCCCGGCTGGGCCACGGTGAACGGCAGGGGGGCGAGCGCGGCGACCGCGAGCAGGGCGATGACGAGCACGGCGCAGACGGCGAGGATCCGGGCGCGGGGGGAGGCGGCGCGGAGGGAGACGGCAGGCATGGGAATGAATTTAGTTGACCGGCGGGACGGCCGACGCGCCGCCCTGGTCAGCCCCCGTCACCGCAGGGCGCCCGCCCCGTCACCGCAGGGCGTCCGCGACCTCCCGGGCCGCGTCCACGACCCGCGGGCCGACCCGCTCCGGCACCGCGTCGCACAGCATGACCACGCCCACGCTGCCCTCGATCCCGGTCACCCCGACCAGCGGGGCGGCCGCGCCGCTCGCGCCCGCCTCCAGCTCACCGTGGGTGAGCGCGTACCCGGGGTCGTCGGGGCGGCCCGCGCGGGCGGCGAGGATCGCGCGCCCGGCGGCGCCCCGGTCCAGCGGATGGCGGAAACCGGGCCGGTAGGCGACGTGGTAGTCGGTCCAGGTCGGCTCGACGACGGCGACGGCCAGCGCCTCGGTGCCGTCGACCAGGGTGAGGTGGGCGGTGGCGCCGATGTCCTCGGCGAGGGACCGCAGCGCGGGCAGCGCCACCTCCCGCACCAGCGGATGCACCTGGCGGCCGAGCTGCAGCACCCCGAGCCCGACCCGGGCCCGGCCGCCGATGTCCCGGCGGACCAGGGAGTGCTGTTCGAGGGTGGCCAGCAGCCGGTAGACCACGGTGCGGTTGACGCCGAGCTTGGTGGACAGCTCGGTCACGGTCAGCCCGTGGTCGGTGTCGGCGAGCAGCTTCAGGACGCGCAGTCCCCGGTCCAGCGTCTGGGAGGTCTCCGCGGTCACGACGCCCCCTCCTCGGTGATGGGTGGCGGCTCTCCGCGAGGGTGCTCCGCCGGTCGCGGTGGTACGCAACGGCTGCACTCCGGGGCGACGCTGCCACGGGGCGTGTGCGTGCACGAACGGTAGCGAGCGGGTCCGCTCAGCGGAAGACTTTGTCCAGAATCCGAGCAGATCCCTCGCTCACCGCGTCACCGCAGGTGCGCAGCCGCGATCGCGTCACCCCGCGTGCGTCACCGCGCGTGCGTCACCGCGTCCGCGTCACCGCATCCGGGTGGCCCACTCCTGCACCTTCTTGATCCGCTCCCGGAGCTGCCCCGCCGTCGCCTCCGCGCTCGGCGGCCCGCCGCAGGTCCGGCGCAGCTCGGTGTGGATCACGCCGTGCGGTTTGCCGCTCTGGTGGACGTACGCCCCCACCAGCGTGTTCAGCTGCTTCCGCAGCTCCAGCAGCTCCTTGTGGGTGACCACGGGACGCCGCTCGGCGGGCATCTCCAGCAGATCCGCTTCCGCGTCCGGCTTCTTGCGGCTGTGCGCGATCTGCTTGGCCTGCCGCTTCTGGAGCAGCATCTGCACCTGGTCGGGTTCGAGGAGCCCGGGGATGCCGAGGTAGTCCTGCTCCTCCTCGCTGCCCGGGTGCGCCTGCATGCCGAACTCGGCGCCGTCGTACAGCACCCGGTCGAAGACCGCGTCCGACTCCAGCGCCTCGAAGGGCAGCGCCTCCTGGTCGCCGGTGTCCTCGTCCTGCTGCTTCTCGGCCTCCGCGAGGAGCTTGTCCTCCTCAGCGTACGGGTCCTCCTCCTCGCCGTCCTTCTTCGGCTTGTCGAGGACGTGGTCGCGCTCGACCTCCATCTCGTTGGCGAAGCCGAGCAGGTTCGGGATGGTGGGCAGGAAGACGGACGCGGTCTCGCCGCGCCGCCGCGACCGTACGAAACGGCCGACGGCCTGGGCGAAGAACAGCGGCGTGGAGATCGTCGTCGCGTACACCCCGACCGCGAGGCGCGGCACGTCCACGCCCTCCGACACCATGCGGACCGCGACCATCCAGCGGTCGTCGGAGTGGGTAAAGTCCTCGATGCGCTGCGAGGCGGCGTCCTCGTCGGACAGCACCAGGGTGGGCTTGGAGCCGGTGATCTCGCGGATGAGCTTGGCGTACGCGCGCGCCGAGTCCTGGTCGGAGGCGATGACGAGGGCACCCGCGTCCGGGATGGCCTTGCGGACCTCGGACAGCCGGTTGTCGGCGGCGCGCAGCACGTTGGGCATCCAGTCGCCGCGCGGGTCGAGCGCGGTGCGCCACGCCTGGGAGACCGCGTCCTTGGTCATCGGCTCGCCGAGCCGCGCCTCGATCTCGTCGCCCGCCTTGGTGCGCCAGCGCATGTTGCCGCTGTAGGAGAGGAAGATGACGGGCCGCACGACGCCGTCGTTCAGCGCGTTGCCGTAGCCGTACGTGTAGTCGGCGGAGGAGCGGCGGATGCCGTCGTTGCCCTCTTCGTAGGTGACGAAGGGGATGGGGTTGGTGTCCGACCGGAAGGGGGTGCCGGTGAGCGCGAGCCGCCGGGTCGCGGGCTCGAACGCCTCCAGGCAGGCCTCGCCCCACGAGCGGGAGTCACCAGCGTGGTGGATCTCGTCGAGGATGACGAGCGTCTTGCGCTGCTCGCTCCGGTTGCGGTGCAGCATGGGCCGCACGCCGACGCCCGCGTAGGTCACGGCGACGCCGTGGTACTCCTTGCCCACCGGGCCCGCGCTGTACTCCGGGTCCAGCTTGATCCCGATGCGGGCCGCGGCCTCCGCCCACTGCTTCTTCAGATGCTCGGTGGGCGCGACGACGGTGATCTGCTGGATGACGTGGTGGTGCATCAGCCAGGAGGCGAGCGTCAGCGCGAACGTCGTCTTACCGGCGCCGGGGGTCGCGACCGCGAGGAAGTCCCGTGGCTGCTCCTCGATGTACTTGTCCAACGCGCCCTGCTGCCAGGCGCGCAGCTTGCTCGCGGTACCCCAGGGCGCCCGTCCGGGGAAGGCGGGCGAGAGGTGATGGCTGGTGGAGGCGGCAGTAGTACTCACGGTCTCCGTCGCGGGCTGACTCGGCGGGGTCGATGGGGAACCGCGTCAGCCTACCGGTGCCGCCCGTCACGCTTCGGGGGTACGCCCCGATCCCACCCACGGGTGGGATCAGGCTCACACCCGGACCGCGAAGCGGGGCAGCTGCTCCACGATCTTGGGCACGTCCAGCTCGCCCTGGCAGACGCCGAGCACGAACCGCTCCGCGTCGTCGACGTCGAAGTCCGCGCTGAGCGGGTGTCCGTTGACGTGCAGGAAGACCCAGGTCGCGTACCACGCGAGGCGCTTGTTGCCGTCCACCAGGCCGTGGTTACGGGCCAGCGACTCCATCAGTGCCGCCGCCTTCTGCCATACGTCCGGGTAGGCGTCCTGGCCGAAAACACTGGCCTGCGGGCGAGCCAGCGCGGATTCCAGCAGCCCGTAGTCGCGCACCTCGTCGGTCCCGAGCCGCTCGGCGAGGTTCAGCAGCTCGGGCAACGTGAGGTAGTGCATCAGGCGAGCCTCCGGTTCAGCTCTTCGCTGACCTTCAGCACATGGGCCGCGGCCTCGTTGAAGAGCCGCGAGTGCTCGTTGATCGCCGCGATCACCGCATCGTGCGCGAACGACTGCATGCTCCGGCCTTCCGCCTCGGCGCGCTTGCGCAAGGCGTCCAGCTCTTCGTCGGTAAAGCGTAGATTCAGGGCAGCCATGAACCCGATGGTACCGCGTGGTACCACACGGTGCTACCGCGATACGGGCTGCGGCCGCAGGCGCGTGGTCAGCCAGGCGCCTGCCAGGGCCACCGTGGCCATCGCGGCGTAGACGGCGGCGAAGGCCGTGGGGTGGGAGGTCGTCGCGGCGTGGGCTGTCCCGGCGTGGGTGGGGGCTGTCGCGGCGCCGCCGAAGGCTACGAAGAGGACGCCGCTCAGCCCGACCAGGGTGATGTTGCCGAGCGCGTCGGAGGCCTGCAGCGAGGAGGAGTTGCTGCCCGCCTCCTCGGGCCGGGACAGCGTCAGCATCAGGACGCTCGCGCTGGAGATGGTGATCCCCATCCCGTAGCCGCCGACCGCCCACGCGACGGCGACGGTCCACACCGGGACGGCGTCGGCGAGCGCCAGCGGAACCAGGGCGATGGACACGGCGATCAGCAGCATGCCCAGCCCCATCAGCCGTTCCCGGTACGGCTCCAGGCGGGGGCGGCTCTGGGTGTACGAGCCGAGCGCCCAGGTCAGCCCGCCGCCCGTGAGGGCCAGTCCGGCGGCGGTCGCGGACAGGCCGCGCTGGGTGACCAGCATCAGCGGAACGAAGCTCTCCGCACCCAGGAAGGACCCCGCCGCGACCCCGCGCAGCAGCACCACCGACGGCAGCCCACGGGCGGCGCGGAAGGTGCCCGGGGGGAGCAGCCGCAGCACGCACGGGACGAGCAGCGCGAGCCCGGCGGCGGCCGGGAGGAGGGAGGGCCAGGCCAGGTCCTGGGCCGCGTACTGGAGCAGCCCGGCTCCGGCCGCGACGGCCAGCGCGAGCAGGATGCGGCGGCGGTTCATGGCCGGGGAGCGGCCGCCGGGCGGCAGGGTGCGCAGGGCCGGGAGCATCACCGTGAGCGGCAGCAGCACCAGCAGCGGGATGGACAGGAACACCCAGCGCCACCCGGCCTGTTCGGTGATGGCCCCGGCGACGACCGGCCCGACGATGACGGGCAGCACCCACGCGGCGGAGAAGGAGGCCAGCACGGCGGGCTGGAGCCGCCGTGGAAAGGCCCTCCCGACGACGACGTACAGGGCGACGATCACCAGACCGCCGCCGATGCCCTGGACGGCGCGCCCGCCCACGAACATCCACATCCGCTGCGCCGTCCCCGCCACCACCAGCCCCGCGCCGAACGCCACGATGCCGGTGAACAGCGGCGGCAGCGGCCCCTTGCGGTCGCACCACTCCCCCGACAGCGCCATCGCGAACAGGCTCGCGGTGAAGTAGGCGGAGAAGGCGTACGCGTACAGGGCGACGCCGTCCAGCGCGCGGGCCGCGACCGGCATGGCGGTGTTGACCGCGCTCGCCTCGAAGGCGATGAGGGAGACGACGGCGATGATGCCGAGGGTCAGCGCGCGGTAGCGGCGGCCGAGGATGGTGTCGTCCCCGGGGTCCGTGCCCGTGTCCGGCTCGGGTGCGCGGGAGGAAGTGCCGCGTACGGCATCAGAGGGGTCGAGAGCGGTCATGGCGGTCAGAGTAAGAGCCGTCGGGCGGGGTGGCACCTGTCTGAGGTCGGGTATTCGCCTCGGCCATGAGGCGTACGCCGCAAGGTCCCGGCCGCGTCACGTGGTGAGCAGGACGCCCGCGTACGAGACCCCCGCGATCACTCCCCACGCGCACAGCCCCAGCGCCGCGACCCGGCCGCCGGTGCGAGTGAGGGAGGGCAGGTGGACCGCGCTGCCGAGGCCGAATAGGGCGGCGGCGAGCAGGAGTTCCTGCCCGGTGGCGGCGGCGTCGAGCGCGGCGGCGGACGGCAGGCCGGTGCTGCGCAGCACGACCATGGCGAGGAACCCGGCCACGAAGAGCGGCACCAGCGGAGGCCGCTTGGCCGCCGTCCGGGCCGCCGACGTACGGGCACGGGCCCGCGCCCGCGAACGTACGGACACGGCCAGCGCGGCGACGAGCGGGGCGAGCAGCGCCACCCGCATCAGCTTGACCAGCACCGCGTCCTTCAGCGCCGCGGGCCCGGCGGTCTGCGCGGCCGCCACGACCTGGCCCACGTCGTGCACGCTCGCGCCCACCCAGCGGCCGAACTGGGCGTCGCCCAGCCCCAGCGGCTGCTGGAGCAGGGGCAGTACGGCGATGGCGAGCGTGCCGCACAGCGTCACGAGCGCGACCGAGGTGGCCACGTCCCTCTCGTCGCTCTCGGACACCTCGCTGACCGCGCCGATCGCGGACGCGCCGCAGATCGAATAGCCGGTGGCGATCAGCAGCGGCTGGTCACCGGGCAGCCCCATCCGGCGCCCGAGCCACCAGGTGCCGCCGAAGGTGGCGGCGACCACGCAGAACACCATCGCGACGGTGGCCCAGCCGAGGCCGAGGACGTCGTTCAGGCTGAGCTTCAGGCCGAGCAGCACGATGCCGAGCCGCATCAGCCGCTTCCCGGCGAGGGAGAGCCCGGCCCGGCAGCGGCCCCGTACGAGCCCCCGGGCGCCGGGCAGATGGGCCGCGCCGATGCCGAGCACGACGGCGGCGGTGAGCAGGGGGACGGCGGGCACGGCCCGGTGGACCAGCCACGCGGCCGCGACCCCGCAGGCGGCCAGCCCGAGCCCGTACGCGGTGGCCGGTATGCGCTGCCGTAGCCGCTGCCGTATCCGCTGCCGGGGAGCCGCGATCGTCGCGGCGGGCGTCCCGGCGGGTGCCCCGGCGGGTGCCCCGGTCACCGCCATGCCGTCACCGCCGTCGCGCGTATGACGGAGGCCCCGGTCACAGGTCGTCCACCGCGGGGGCCTCGTACACCCGCCGCACGCTGCTGCCCAGCCGCACGATGTCGGCGCCGTAGACGTGGATCGAGATCGCCTTGGTGCCGCAGGCGTTCCACACCCTGTGGATATCTCCGGGCGGCGCGAAGCCGCAGACCGCGCCCTGCGGGTTGATCACGTCCTCGACGGCGACCAGCCGCGAGGTGGGGCCGTCCGGGACGAGGCGGTAGCGGCGTTCATGCTCCTCGCCCTCGTGAACACCGGTGACGCACCAGGACACATGGTCGTGCACGCCGGTGCGCTGGCCGGGCAGCCACACCAGGGCGACGACGGAGAAGCTGCCGTCGGGCTCGGCGTGCAGGACGTGCTGACGGTAGTGATCGGGGTCGCCCTCGCGCTGGGCGGGGGTGAGCAGATCGGGCACGCCGAGGTAGGGGGCGAGGCGTTCGCCCACCAGATAGGCGGTCACATCGGGCGGCAGGCCGCGTCCGACGGCCTCGCGGACGCCGTCGACGAAGGCGCCGAGGGGGGCCGTGACACGAGAGGACGGATACGCGGTGGTCATATCGGCAGCGTGCGGACGGACCGTCCATCACGTCCAACGACAGATTGTTGGGCGGGGGTCAACCTCCGCTTATAGGTGTGCCGTTGTGCAGACTCTCGTACGAAGGGGGCGTCAGCAGCCGACCCGATTCCCCGCCACGGTCCGCAGCTCCTCCAGCACCCGCGCCGTCGCCGGGATCTCCAGGTGCTCCCGCAGCACATACGCCGAGACGTGGCGCCGCGACGCCGGATCGAGGGCGCGCCCGGTGACCTTCTGGTGGCACAGGAAGGACAGCACCAGACCCGGCATCATCGCGACGCCGAGCCCGGCCGCGACCATGCTCTGCACCACCAGGTTGTCGTCGGTGGTGAAGGCGATGTCGGGCGCGAAGCCCTGCTCGGCGCATTCGTGCAGGAAGTTGGCGCGGCAGCGCAGGCATCCGGCGATCCACCGCTCCCCGCTCAGCTCGGCGAGCTTGACCGCGCGCCGCCGGGCCAGCGGGTGCCCGGTCGGCAGCAGGACGGTCAGCTGGTCCTCCATCAGCGGGATCTCGACCAGGTCGGGGGGCGTCTCCTCGCGCAGCCCGGGATAGGTGAAGGCGAGGGTGATGTCGCATTCGCCGCGCACGACGCGGTCGAGCGAGTCCGGCGGCTCGCCCTCCAGCAGGTCGACCCGCACCCCGGGGTGGGCGGCGGCGAGCCGGGCCATGGCCTCGGGGATGAGGGTGGCGTTGGCGCTGGGGAAGGCGCACACCCGCACCCGTCCGGCGCGCAGCCGGGTGATGGCGTTCATCTGGGCCTGGGCGGCGGAGATGGAGGAGAGGATGGTGTCGGCGTGCCGGGCGAGCGTCTCGCCCGCCTCGGTGAGCCGCATCCCCCGGCCGACGCGGATGAACAGCGGGCTGCCCACGCTGCGTTCGAGCGCCTTCATCTGCTGCGTTATGGCGGGCTGCGTATAGCCGAGGGCGCGGGCGGCGGCCGAATAGGAACCGGCGCGGACCACCTCGTGGAACGTCCTGATGTGCCGTGAATCGAACACACGAGCATCATAGAGGGAAACCATAAGCGCGTTTTGGGGGAACGGAACATCACCCCTCCCGACGCTTTGAGTCACCCCAGATGAGTCACCCCGGCCCACCCGCCCCACCCGATATCCCACGTCACGCTGCCGATGCCCCACTGATCAGGCAGGCTGGCCTTATGCCGCACTACACGTCGTACGACCAAACGGAGCTGGCCTACCGCGTCCTGGAGGCCCGCGACGGGTCCGCGCGGCCGCCGCTCATCTGCCTGGCGGGCGGGCCCGGGCGGGACGCCGCGTACCTCGGCGACCTCGGCGGTCTCGACGCGAACCGCACCCTGGTCATCCCCGACAGCCGTGGCACCGGGGACTCACCACCCGCCGCCGACCCGAGCGGCTACGCGTTCCCGGGCCTTGCCGAGGACCTGGAGGCGCTCCGCCGCCACCTCGGGCTCACCCGCTTCGCGCTGCTCGCCCACGACGCGGCGGCGGCCACGGCCCAGGCGTACGCGGCGGCCCACCCGGAACACCTCAGCCATCTCGTCCTGGTCTGCCCGGGCGCGCGGATGCAGGGCGAACTGCCCGAGGACGCCCGGGAGATCTTCGAGTCGCGCGCCGACGAACCGTGGTGGCAGGAGGCGTACGTGGCGATCCAGATGCTGCCCGACACCACCGACCTCGCCGAGGTGCGGGAGCTGCTGCTGAAGGCCGCCCCGATGGCGTACGGCCGCTGGGAGGAGCCGCAGCGGGCGCACGCGGCGGCCGAGGGCGAGCAGCTGGGCCCGGTGCCGCGCGCGGGCTTCTGGCAGGGCGTGGACGAGGCGGGCCGCCGCGCGGTGCTGGCGCGGCTGCGCGAGGTGCCGTGCCCGGTGCTGGTGATCACCGGCGACCGGGACGCGGTGACCGGCGTACGGGCCGGGGAACTGGTCGCCGAGTCGTTCCCGGCCGGGCGCGCCCGGCCACTGCACGGCGTGGGCCACTACCCCTGGGTGGACGAACCGGAGCTGTTCCATCCGGTGGTGGAGGATTTCCTGGAACACCCGCACGCACCGGGCCGCCCCTGAGAACCGCCGCGCAGGAGCAACTATGAACGGCGTATGTCAGTCGTATGGCAGCGCCCGCCGAACCGTTGATGCCCCCGGAACCCCTGCCTAAGGTCGTATGCAACGAGCACGACATTGGCCGTGTGCCCGAGTGGTTCAGGGGCTCGCCTGCAAAGCGAGTTACGTGGGTTCGAATCCCGCCACGGCCTCCACAGCGCCCCGCGCTCCCGCACTCCCCCGGGCCGCTCTCCCCACTGTCCGGTCTCTCCCCTCGTGAACTACCGGACACCCTCTGGACACATTGGCCTTACGAGGCGCATGCTCAGAATCGCGAACGGCGTTCACGCAACTGGTCACCTGACCTTTTTCACATTCTCCCCACTAAATGGTCTCCGACCCCCCGCAGTGAGCGCGTTTTCGGCGCATAGGCTCCTTGAGGTGCCTGCAGTCCCCGACGGAGAACCCGCCGTGACTGAACAGGCACCCTTTGTTTCGACCTGCGATCCTGTGTTCCGTCTGGGGGAAATGTGCAGCCCGCCGTACCGGCCACCCGTCTGCCACTGTCGACCGGCCAGAGCGAGATCTGGTTCATTCAGCAGCTGGAGCCGCCGGAGAGCACGACGTTCAAGGTCGGCGAGTACCTTGAGATTCAAGGCCCCATAGACGCCGAGATATTCGAGAGGGCGCTGCGTCGGACGATCGCGGAAGCCGAGCCGTACAACATCCGGGTCGGCGAGGACGACGGAGTGCCCTGGCAGGTCCTCGACCCGGTGACCGACTGGGACTTCCCGGTCCTCGACCTGAGCGGCGAGCGCGATCCGCACACCGCCGCCGTCCGCTGGATGAAGCACGACCTGTCCACCAAGCTGGAGTTGGACGACCACCCGCTGTTCTCGTTCGCCCTGCTCAAGCTGAGCGACGACTGCTTCTACTGGTACCAGGGCAGCCACCACATCGTCTCGGACGCGGGCAGCGCCGCCCTGCTGGGCCGTCGCGCCGCCGAGATCTACACCGCGCTGAGCGAAGGCGGCGACCCGGCCGCCGGAGAAGCCGGGGAAACCGTCTTCGGGTCCCTCCGGACGCT
The DNA here is from genome assembly GCF_042731515.1 of Streptomyces sp. NPDC059850. NCBI lineage: Bacteria > Bacillati > Actinomycetota > Actinomycetes > Kitasatosporales > Streptomycetaceae > Streptomyces > Streptomyces sp. NPDC059850. Next base: position 110,603 of record NZ_JBHWJI010000005.1, on the reverse strand, counting down.
GCTCGACCGGGACGCGGAATACCGGTCGTCGGAGGATTTCGCCAAGGACCGCGCGTACTGGACGGAACACTTCGCGGATTCCCCGGAACCGGCCCGGCTTTCCGGCCGCCCCGGCGACGACCTCTCCAGCGTGCTGCGCGAGACCGCGTACCTGACCGAGGCGGAAGCGGTCGAGCTGCGGGCCGCGGCGCGTAAATACGCGACCCACTGGTCGGCGATGATTATCGCGGCGACCGCCACCTATCTGCATCGATTGACCGGTAAATCGGACATCATTCTGACGCTGCCGGTCACCGCCCGCACCGATGCCACCCTGCGCGGGATTCCCGGGATGTTCGCCAATGTGGTGCCGCTGCGCATCCAGGTGCGCTCGGATATGCGGATACGCGATCTCGTACGACAGGTCTCGCGGGAAGTCCGGCAGGCACTGCGCCATCAGCGCTACCGCCATATCGACCTGGCCCGGGATCTCCACCTCCCGGACGGCGGAAACGGCTTCCTCGGCCCGCACGTCAACATCATGACGTACGACTACGACTTCGACTTCGGCGGACATCGCGTCGTCGGGCACAACCTGTCCAACGGAACCGTCGAAGACCTCTCGATCATGGGTTACGACCGCTCCGACGGCAGCGGTATCCGCATCGACCTCAACGCGAACTCGAACCTCTACACCGCCGACGGTCTGGCCGCCCACCGCGAGCGGTATCTGAACCTGCTGCGCACCCTCGCCGACACCTCGGACAAGGAGCGCACGGTCGGCGCCATCGAGCTGCTGACCGCCGAGGAGCGGCGGCGCGCGGCCGAGGAGTGGAACGACACGGCGCACCCCACCTCGGGCACCACCCTGCCCGCGCTGGTCGCGGCGCAGGCCGCCCGTACGCCGGACGCCGAGGCCGTGGTCTTCGGCGACACCCGGCTGAGCTACGCCGAGCTGGACCGCGCCGCCGACCGGCTGGCCCGCCGCCTGACCGCGCGCGGCGCGGGCCCCGAGCGCACCGTCGCCGTCGCCCTGCCGCGCTCCCCCGAGCTGGTCGTCGCGCTGCTGGCGGTGCTCAAGTCGGGCGCCGCGTATCTGCCGCTGGAGCTGGACTACCCGGCCGACCGGCTGGCGTTCATGCTCGACGACGCCGCGCCCGCGCTGCTCGTCACCCGCGCCGAGCACGCCGAGCGGCTCCCGGCTGCGGACGACGTGGATCGACTGCTGCTGGACGACACGTACGCCGAAACGGGTACGGAGGACGCACCGGAGGTGACGCTCGACCCCGAGCACCCCGCGTACGTCATCTACACCTCCGGCTCCACCGGCCGCCCCAAGGGCGTCCTGGTCCCCCACCGCGCCATCGTCAACTGCCTGGAGTGGATGCAGGGCAGCCACCCCCTCACCCCCGAGGACCGGCTGCTCCAGAAGACCCCGGCCGGATTCGACGCCTCGGTGGCGGAGTTCTTCTGGCCGCTGGTCAGCGGCGCCGCACTGGTGCTCGCTCAGCCCGGCGGCCACAAGGACCCCGCGTACCTGGTGCGCACCGTCCGCGAAGAGCGCATCACCACGCTCCAGTTCGTACCGTCGATGCTCCGCGCGTTCCTCGCCGAGCCGGATGTCGCCGAGCGCTGCGCCGACAGCCTGCGGCAGGTGTTCTGCGGCGGCGAGGCGCTGCCACGCGAGACGGCCGACCGCTTCCACCGCCTGCTGCCCGGCATACCGCTGCACAACGTGTACGGGCCCACCGAGGCCACCGTCGACATCAGCGCCCACACCTGCGAGCCCGGCGCGACCGGCCCGGTCCCGATCGGCGCCCCGGTGTGGAACAGCCGCCTGTACGTCCTCGACTCCGCCCTGCGGCACGCCCCCGCCGGGGCCGTCGGCGAGGTCTACCTTGCCGGGCCGCAGCTGGCCCGCGGCTACCACGACCGGCCGTCGCTGACCTCCGAGCGCTTCGTGCCCGACCCGTACGGCCACGCCTTCGGCGCGCCCGGCGCCCGGATGTACCGCACCGGCGACCTGGCCCGGCGGCTGCCGGACGGCGGCGTCGCCTACCTGGGCCGCTCCGACGACCAGGTCAAGCTGCGCGGCTTCCGCATCGAGACCGGCGAGGTCGAGGCCGCCCTGCGCGCCCTGCCGGACGTCGCGGAGGCCGCGGCCATCGTCCGCGAGGACCAGCCGGGCGACCAGCGGCTGGTGGCCTATCTGACGGCCGAGGGCGACACCGCGCCGTGCGTCGCCACCGCCCGCGAGATGCTGCACCGCGATCTGCCCGAGCACATGGTGCCCACCGCGTTCATGGTGCTCGGCACGCTGCCGCTGAGCCCCAACGGCAAGCTGGACCGGACCGCGCTGCCCGTCCCCTCCCACGAGGCCGCCCGGGGCGGCCGCGCGCCGCGCACGCCCCGCGAGGAGGCGCTGTGCACGCTGTTCGGCGAGGTGCTGGGCGTCCCCGACGTCACCATCGACGACGACTTCTTCCTGCTCGGCGGGCACTCCCTGCTCGCGTCCAAGCTGGCCAGCCAGGCCCGTGCCGCGCTGGACACCGAGCTGTCGATGCGTGACCTGTTCGAGGCCCCGACCGTCGCCCGCCTGGTGGCCCGCCTCGACGAGGCGACGCCCGCCGACGCGGCCCAGCTGCACCCGCTCGACACCCTGCTGCCGCTGCGCGGCGAGGGCGGGCGCGCGCCGCTGTTCTGCGTCCACCCCGGCGGCGGCCTCGGCTGGTCGTACACCGGCCTGATGCGCCACCTCGCCCCGGACCAGCCCGTGTACGCCCTCCAGGCGCGCGGACTGACCGAGGCCGACGTGCTGCCCGCCAACGTCCAGGAGATGGCCGCCGACTACCTGGACCAGATCCGCACCGTCCAGCCGACCGGCCCGTACCACCTGCTCGGCTGGTCCTTCGGCGGGCTCATAGCCCACGCCATGGCCACCCGGCTGCAGAGCGAGGGCGAGGAGGTCGCCACCCTCACCGTCATCGACGCCTACCCGGACAACGACCAGGCCCTCCCCGACCTCCCGGACCTGGGCAAGCGCCAGTGGCTCGGCGTCCTGCTGGACAACATCGGCGGCGGCGACATCTTCGCCCCCGGCTGGCTGGAGGCACACCCCGACGGCCTCGACGACGGCGACCAGCTGATCGCCGACCTCAGTCAGGAAACCGGCCTGCCGCAGCGGCTCCTGGAGGGCGAGCACAGCTTCCCGCTGCTCGACATCTTCCTCAACGACCAGGAGCTGATGCGCAAGTTCGCCCCCGACCGCTTCGAGGGCGACATGCTCCTGTTCACGGCCGACGAGGAGATCCCGGGCTACGAGCGCGACGCGCTCCACGTCCCCGAGTCCTGGCAGCCGTACGTCTCCGGCGCCATCAAGCACCACGGCGTCCCGGCCCACCACTACCACCTGCTGCACGAGGAAGCCCTCAACCAGCTCGGCCCGGTAGTGGCCCAGTCCCTGGACGCCACCCACCGCTGACCAAGGGGCGGGGCACCCCACCGAGGGGCGCCCCGCCTGGCTTACCGTCGTCGCATGCGAATAACGAACATGTCGGAGGCGACCGCGTGACGCCGTGGGAGATGGTGGCCGTCTTCGCGGCGGGGGTGGGGGCGGGCGGGATCAACTCCGTCGTGGGGTCCGGGACGCTGATCACGTTCCCCGTGCTCCTCGCCACCGGGCTGCCGCCCGTCACCGCCACGGTGTCCAACGCGCTCGGGCTCATACCCGGGTCGGTCAGCGGGGCGATCGGGTATCGGAAGGAGCTGGCGGGGCAGGGCCCAAGGGTGCTGAAGCTGAGCGCCGGGGCCCTGGTCGGCGGGCTCGCGGGGGCCACGCTGCTGCTGACGCTGCCCAGTACGGCGTTCGAGCGGATCGTGCCGACGCTGGTCGGGCTGGCGCTGGTGCTGGTCGTGCTGCAGCCGGTGATCTCCAAGAGGGTGCGCGCCCGGCGGGAGAAAGCGGAGGGGCGCGCCAAGCGGGATGGTGGGGTGGGGCTGCTGGTCGGGCTGACGCTCGCCAGCGTCTACGGCGGCTACTTCGCCGCCGCCCAGGGGATCATCTACATGTCGCTGATGGGCATGCTCCTCGACGAGCCGATGCAACGCCTCAACGGCATCAAGAACGTGCTCGCGGCCGTCGTGAACTCCGTCGCCGCGCTGTTCTTCCTCTTCGCCGCCGACTTCGACTGGACGGCCGTCGTCCTCATCGCGGTCGGCTCCGCCCTCGGCGGCATGACCGGAGCAGCGGTGGGCCGCCGCTTCAGCCCGGCCGCGCTGCGGGCGCTGATCGTGACGGTGGGGACGGCGGCCATCGTGCAGCTGGTACTTCGCTGACTCAGCGGAGGGTGATCGTATTGCCGGTGATGAGCGCGGCCGCCTCGGAGGCGAGGTACGCGATGGTCTCCGCGACCTCGGCCGGTTCCGCGACGTGGAAGTGGGTGCTGCTCGACGCGACGAACTCCCGCACCTCGTCCGTCACCCAGCCGGTGTCGGTGACGGGCGGATGCACCACATTCGCGGTGACCCCGAGGTCGGCCAGCTCCACGGCTGCCGACAGGGTGTAGTTGACCTGGGCGGCCTTCGCGGCGCCGTACGAGACCTCCCCGGGGAAGCCGAGGTCCCCGCCCGACGTCAGCCCGACGATCCGTCCCCACGCCGCGCCCCGCGCCCGGTGGCGCCGGGCCAGCTCGCCGATGAGTAGGGCCGGGGCCATCGCGTCCACCGCGAACTGCCGCGACCATGTCTCCGCGGTGACGGGCTGCAACGGCCGCCCGAAGCGGTCGGCCGGATCGGGAGTGAAGGTGTCCTGAATCCATCCCGAGGCGTTGTTGATCAGGATGTCGACCGGGCCGAGGCGTTCCTCGGCGCGGTCGAAGAGCGCCCCGGGAGCGGCGGGGTCGCGGAGATCCGCCTCGAAGGCCTCGGCCCGTCCGCCCGCTCGGCGGATCTCCTCCGCCACCTCCTCGCCGCCCGGCCCGAGGTGGGCGCAGAGCACCGCGACGCCGCGCGCGGCGAGCGCGGCGGCGGTCGCCGCCCCGATCCCGTGGTTCGCTCCGGTCACGATGGCGACATGGTCCGTCCGCGGTGTCTCCGGCATACCGATAGGAGTAGCAAACGGGAGCGGCCGCGCGGAAGCGATTATTGGAGGTGCGGCACCAGCGCCGTCATCCACATCACGCCCAGCAGCAGGAAGGCCAGGTACGAGCGGGTCGCACGCCAGGTGTACGACAGCATCCGGGCCTCCTCCGGACGGTCGGCGGGGTAGCCGACCGGGACGCGGGTGCCGACCAAAGGGGCGGACCTCGTGGTCAGCATGCGGGTCTCGAACTCGCGGGGGCGGCCGTCGTGGTCGGTGAAGGTCAGGGTCAGCTCCGTGTGGTGGTCCTCGCCGCGGTCGACCACCCGGCGGCCGGTCACCCGCGCCTCCGCCTGCCGACCGGTCCGCCGCAACCAGTGCGCCCGGGCGGGGGTCCAGAGCGCGGTGGCCAGGAGGAGGACCGTACTGATCGACATGAGCAGGAGGGGCACGAGCCGACACCTTCCGAAACCGCGGCCAAGAGGATCACCGTGAAGGACGCGCCCCCTTGGCGGATCAGTTGCTCCGGCGGTAGCGGACGTATTCGTTCAGGCGCCGGAAGCCGACGCTTTCGTAGAGGTCGTACGAGCGGTGCGGGTTGGCCGTGCCCGTGTAGAGGCGGGCGGTCGTCGCGCCTTGGGCGCGGAGGGCGCGCAGTCCGGCGAGCAGGACGGCCCGGCCGAGGCCCAGGCGGCGGAAGTCCGCGTTGACGCTCAGCTCCTCGACCTCGCCGACCGTACGGTCGTGACGGCGCAGCGAGCACAGGGCGACACCGGCCGTCCGGTCGCCCTGCCGGACGGCCCGCCAGCAAGCCGGGGCGGCGGTGGCGAGGAAGTCCTCGAAGGCCCAGGTCTCGGTGAAGGGGGCGTTCGCGTAGGAGTCGACGACCGTCTGCCAGGCGGCGCGGTAGTCGGACGGTTCGATGGGGCCCAGCGTGAAGCCGGACGGCAAGGAGCGGCCGGGGTCCGGCAGTTGGCACAAGTCGGGCAGCTCCAGTTCGACGAGGCTGAAGACCCGCCGGTAACCGGCGTCCAGCAGCAGCGCCGTGGCGTCCCGCTCGGTGGCCATGGCGTTCGCGCCGATGACGGCCGCCCTCGCGGTCCCGTGCCGTCCGACAAGGTGACGGATGCGGGTCTCGGCCCAGTCCAGCATGGCCGTGCCGACGCCCCGGCCACGGTGCTCGGGAAGGAGGTGACCGCGGTGCAGGTACAGCCACGTACCGTCCCGCTCCTCCCACCACCTGAGCGTCACATACCCGACGACGCTCCCGTCGTGCGTCACCAGAACCTGGTCGCGCGACGGGTCGTCCAGTGCGGCGGACGTCTCGGCGATCTCGGCCGCCGTCGGTACGCCCTCCACGACCGAACGGGCGTCGCCCCCGTCCCGTGCCGCACAGCCGCGCCGTACCGCGGCCATGGCCTCGTGGTCGTCGGCGCCGCGATATGGCTGTAGCGCGTAGGGGGCCATGAGCATGTGGCTACGTGCGGTTGACCACGGCCGCCTGGGGGCGGATCGGGAGGCGGTTGACCGGGCGGCCGGTGGCCGCGCGGACGGCTGCCGCGACCGCCGCCGGGGAGGTGACGACCGGGACCGCGCTGGCCGCCTTCGCGCCGAAGGGGGCCACCACGTCGCGCTCCTCGACCAGTTTGACGATGCGGATGTCGGGGACGTCCACAGCGGTCGGCAGGGCGTAACCGGTGAGGTCGGGGTGGCGGATGACGCCGCGCGAGGTGCGCAGGTTCTCGGTGAGGGCGGCGCCGATGCCCTGGGCGATGCCGGACTCGATGCGGGTACGCAGCTGGCGCGGGTTGAGCACCCGGCCCACGTCCTGGGCGACCGTCATCTCCACGACGCGGACCGCGCCGATCTCGACGTCGACGTCCACCACGGCCCGTACCGCGCAGAAGGCGAGCCCCACGAAGGCGTCGCCCTGGCCGGTGTCGTCCAGCGGTTCGGTGGGGTGCGGGCGGCACTGGGCGGTGGCCCACAGCTCCTTGCCCTCAAGGGCCTCCTCGACGGTGGTGCTGAGGACCCCGTCGTACGAGGTGATCTTGCCGTCGGCGATGGTCAGCAGCTCGGTGGACATGCCGAACTTGTGCGCCAGCGGCTGGAGCAGCTGGGTGCGGACCATCTTGGCGGCCCGCTCGACCGCACCGCCCGAGACCCAGGTGTGGCGGCCGCGCGAGGCGGGTCCGGCCGGGGGCTGGTCGGTGTCGACGGGGGCGACGTGGACCTCCTCGATACCGAGGACGTCCTGCACGATCTGGCGGGCCAGGGTGGTGAAGCCCTGGCCGGTCTCGACGGCCGCGCAGATGACGGTGGCGACCGGTCCGGTGACCTTGACGGTCGCGGTGGACACCTCGTCGGTGCCCTCGGCGCCCAGCATGTGCACCATGCCCAGCGCGTAGCCGACGCCGCGCCGCACCGCGGCCGGGTCGCCCGCGCCCTCGGGGCCGCCGGGCAGCAGCCAGTCCTCCTCGGCGTCCTCGGCGGGGAGGTCGGGCAGCGGGGCGTCCCGGACGGCCTCCAGCACCTCGGCGACCGGCGCCGGGCAGGTGACGGTCTGTCCGGTGGGCAGCAGATCGCCGGTGGCCAGGGCGTTGCGCATCCGGATCTCGGCCGGATCGATGCCGAGCTTGGCCGCGAGCTTGTCCATCTGGCCCTCGTACGCGGCGCACACCTGCATGGCGCCCTCGCCGCGCACATGGCCGGAGGGCGGGTTGTTGGTGCGGACCGCCCAGCCCTCGATGAAGGCGTGCGGGACGACGTACGGGCCGCAGGCGAACGAGACGGCGGCGGCCAGGGTGTCGGCCGAGGCGTCCGCGTACGCGCCCCCGTCCAGCAGGATCTGCGCCTCGACCTTCACCAGCTTGCCCTGAGCGTCCGCGTGGTGGCGGTAGCGCAGCAGGGTGGGGTGGCGGTGGGCGTGGCCGAGGAAGGACTCCTCGCGGGTGGCGGCGAGCTTGACCGGATGGCCGGTGCGCAGCGCGAGCAGCCCGAGCGGCAGCTGCATCCCGGGATCCTCGCGCTCGCCCATCGCGCCGGGCACGCCGGTGACGACGACCTTGACGCGCTCCGGCTCCAGGCCGAAGCAGGCGGCGGCCAGATCGCGGTCGGCGTGCGGGTCGGTGGAGGCCGTGTAGATCTCCACGCCGCCGTCCGGGCGCGGTACGGCGAGGCCCGCCTCGGCGCCGATGGGCGCCGGGTCCTGGCGGCCGATCCGGTACAGGCCCTCGACGATGACGTCGCCGATGACCTCCGGGTCGCCGAAGGACAGCGGGATGTGGCGGACCAGGTTGCCGTCGGGGTGCAGCGGTTCGGCGGAGAAGGCCTGCTCGGGATCGGTGACCGGCTCCAGCACCTCGTACTCGACGGCGATGGCGGCCGCGGCCAGCCGGGCCGTGTCGGGGTGGTCGGCGGCGACCGCCGCGATGGGCTCCCCGTGGTGGCGCACCAGGTCCTTGGCGAAGACCGGCCGGTCGGCGACCCGGCGCCCGTGCGAGGCGTCCCCGGGGACGTCGGCGTGGGTCACCACGGCGTGCACACCGGGCATCCCGGCGGCCGGGGAGGTGTCGATGGAGACGATGCGGGCGTGCGGATGCGGTGAGCGCAGTACGGCGGCCCACAGCAGCCCCTCGGCCCACAGGTCGGCCGCGTACGGGAAGGTGCCGGACGCCTTCGCCGACACGTCGGCGGGCTGGAGCGACACGCCGAGGCCCATGTGGGGCGGCGGGGGGACGGGCGTTCCGGCGGAGGGGGTTGCGGTGACGGCTCCCGCGCCGTCCGCGATTCCGGTCATGATGCCCTTCCCATACCGCTGCCGTTGCCGCCGTCGCCCCGGTTGCCGGTGCCGGGCGGACCCGCCTGCCGGGGGATGCGGGCCGGGTCGTGCGCCGCCGCCTCGTCCTCGGCGGCGTCCGCGGCGTCCGCCGCCTCGTCGGCCGCCTCACGGGACGCGACGACCTCGCGCACGGCGTCGACGACTCCGCGGTAGCCGGAGCAGCGGCACAGGTTGCCGCAGATCGCCTGGCGGGTCTGCTGGTCGGTGGGGGCGTGGTTGCCCTCCAGCAGGTCGTGCACGGTCATCGCGAGACCGGGCACGCAGAAGCCGCACTGGACGGCGCCGCACTCGGCCAGCGCGCGCTGGACGTCGGAGGGCTGGCCGTCCTGGCCCAGGCCCTCGACCGTACGGACCTCCGAGCCCGCGGCGGTCGCGGCGGGCACCAGGCAGGAGGCGACGAGCCGCCCGTCGACCTGGACCGAGCAGGCACCGCACTCGCCCTGCGAGCAGCCGTCCTTGGCACCGGCGAGGCCGAGCCGCTCGCGCAGCACGTACAGCAGCGACTCGCCGATCCAGGAGTCGGTGACGGGCCGGTCGGCGCCGTTGACGTGCAGCACGTACGAGGCCTGGGGGTGCTCGCTGTGGGCCGGGTCCACCGCATCGGCGGCGGCCTCCGGGGCCGCCTCGTCCTCGGCGGGGGCGGCAAGGGGTTCGACGGGGGCGTCAGGCGCCTCGGGGGCGTCCGCCGGGGCCTCGGGGGCCTCGGGCTGCTCCGGGGCGTCTGTGAACGCCTCGTCGGGCGCGGGCTGTTCGGCCTCGGCCGGGGCGTCGGCCTCGGGCCCGCCGGGTCCGCCAGGTCCGCCGGAGGGGGCGGGGCTGCCGTGCGGCGGGGTGTGCGCGCCGGGGTGCCCGGCGTCCATCACGAACTCGCCCGAGTCCCCTGCGGAGGGGCCGTGAACCCCGGTGTCGTCCGTGAACTCGCGCTGCCAGGCCGCCCCTTCGGGCTCCCGCTCCCGTACGAACGCGCCGGAGTCCCCGGCGGCCGCACCGTGCCAGCCGTGGCCGTCCGTGCCGTGCGCGGGCGTGCCGTGCGCGGGCGTGCCGTGCGCGGGCGTGCCCTGCGGCGGGGTGCCGTGCGGCGGGGTCGCCGGGGCGGAGTGCTCGCGCGGCGTGTCGTCGTCGGGCATCCGCAGCGGACGGCGCGCCGGAGCGCCCGGCCGGGCGGCCGGGCCGGGGTGGCCCTCGACCACGTACTCCCCGGAGTCCTCCACGCCCTCGTCGGCGGCCGGGACCGACCACTGGCCGCTGTGCCCCGCCTGGTCACCGGAAACCGGCTGGTCGGCATGGGGCTGCCGCGACTGCTGCTGGTACGGGGCGGCGGTCTGCTGCTGCCGCGCGTTCCGCCCGAACGGCAGCCGCAGCTGGGCGGTCTCCTGCGGATCGCCGACATCGCCGGGGTCGCCCGGGGCGATCGGGCCGCCGTACGGCGGGGCCGCCGGGCCGGGGTGGTCGTCGACCCGGTACTCACCGGTCTCGTCCACGCCCTCGTCGCCCGCGACCGGGATCGTCCACTGACCGGCCTGCACCGGGGTGCCCTCGCCGTGGGTGGCCCCCTCGGGCAGCGGCCAGTCGTCGACCGGCTCCTCGGTCCGCACCGGCCAGTGACCGGTGTGCGGCACATGTCCGCCGTGCCCCCCGGGGTCCTCGGCGGGCACGGGCCACTGCGGAGTGCCGTGCGGCTCCTGGTGGCCACCGTAGGCGTAACCGCCGGTGTCCGTGTGGGGCATGGTCCAGTGGCCGGTACCGGAGTGGTCCTGTCCGGACGTGCCGTACGGACCGCCCCACTGACCGTCCTGGGACGGCGCGCCGGGCATCGGCGGCGGGGTGTAGCCGGTGCCGGGTGCCGCGAGCGGGTCCCAGCCACTGGCCGGATCGCCCGGCTCCGGGAACTGGAAGTCGGGCGGAAGCTGGACGAAAGCCGTCGACTCGGCGTCGTACTCCGGGCCGTGCGGCATCGGCTGCCACCCGCTCCCCGGGTCCGGCCGGTGCGGCTGCTGTTCGTCACTCACGCGAGTGCCCTCCCCAATGCTCGGCGGGCCAGGGCTGCCACCGTACGCCTCAGATGGATCGCCGCGGGCGGCAGGGTGACCTGCTCGGAGCCGTCCTCCGGCGGCGGCGGGTCGGGGATGCAGGCGGCCGCCACGTACTCGCCGAACGCCGTGGTGACCTGCGGATCGAGGTGGCCGCGCTCGCCGTCCCAGTCGATGAGCGAGGCGACCCAGCGCTCGGCCTCCAGCGGGCGCAGCGGCATCGGCGCGACCGCCCCCACCGCGCAGCGCACGCCCCGGCGCGCCGGGTCGAGGACGACGGCGACGGACGCGGTGGCCCGGCCGGGGCCGGTGCGCCCGGTGGCCTTGAGGAAGGCCTGCGGGGCGTGCAGCAGCGGAACCCGGACGAATCCGACGAGTTCACCGGGGCTCAGCATCTCGACTCCGGCGAGCAGATGACTGACCGGGATCTCGCGGCGCGCGCCCTCCGGCCCGGCGATGACGAGGGTGGCCTCCAGGGCGGCGAGCACGGGCAGCGCGTCGCCGGTGGGGGCGGCGCTGACAATGTTGCCGCCGAGCGTTCCGGCGTTGCGGATCTGCGGGGGACCCGCGGCGCGCGCGGCCGCGGCCAGGGCCGGGATGAGCGCCGCGAAGTCGGGGCGGCCCATCCGGGCGTGGGTGAGTCCGGCGCCGAGCAGGGCGTGTCCGTCCAGGTAGCGCCAGCCGCGGATTTCGCTGATCCGGCCGAGCCCGACGAGGGCGGCGGGCCGCAGCAGGCCGGAGTTGACCGCGGCCATCAGATCGGTACCGCCGGCCACGGGCACGGCGGCGGGCATGGCGGCCAGTGCCGCCACGGCCTCATCCAGCGAGCCCGGCAACGTCACCGTGTGCGCCGCCTGCGGTGCGTGCGTGGTCAACCCAGCTGCCCCTTCCCCGGTGTCCCGGCTGTTGCGCCGTACGGTACGTGCTCACAGCCCGGACGTGGCAACTCTGGCACATCTCGCACGCCTGCCGTCGCGAGGGTCCAGGAAGCGCGGTTCCGTCCCTGACCTGGGGGATGGTACGGGTTTCTGGTGACGTCTCCGTCGGGTGTGGATTGCCACGTTTCAGGGACCCTTGTACGAACTTGCGTAGCGGCCGGACGTCCACCGTCCCAGGGGCGGGGCGCGGAGGCGAGCCCCTTGCGCGGGGCTCACACGATCGGGGGCGCTCCCTCGATCGGACGTCCGAGCAGGCCGGGGCGGCGCTGCCAGGGGCGCGGACCGGAGGGCGGCCGGTAGCTCACGCCCAGCGCGTCCAGGCGGGCGTAGTGTGCTTCCATGCGCCCCTCGAATTCCGCGAAGTCCCGCTCGGGCGGCGGCGGAAGGGCGGACCATACGGCCTCGGCGAAGGCGGCGAGACGGGGGAAGGTCTGGTAGTCGACCCGTCGCCGGTCCTCCATCACCTCGGTCCAGACGTTGGCCTGGGCGCCCAGGACGCGTCTCGCCTCGTCCTCGGTGAGCGACTGGGGAACCGGCTCGAAGCGATAGACGTCCTCCAGGGTGCGGACGTAGCCGATGGGGACCGGCTCGTCCTCGCCCGGGGCCTGCCGGTGGTCGAAGTAGACCTGTTGTTCGGGGCACATGACGACGTCGTGACCGGCCCGGGCCGCGGTGACGCCGCCCGCGTAGCCGCGCCAGGAGGAGACGGCGGCGCCGTCGGGCAGCGGGGCGTGCGGCGCGCCGCCCTCCAGGATCTCGTCCCAGCCGATCAGCCGTCGGCCGCGGGCGGCGAGCCAGCCGCCGAAGTGCCGGATGAACCAGCTCTGCAGCTCGTCCTCGTCCGCCAACCCCAGCTCCCGGATGCGCTCCTGGGCGGCCGGGGAGGCCTTCCACTGCTCCTTGGGGCATTCGTCGCCGCCGAGGTGGACGAAGGCGCCGGGGAAGAGGTCCAGCACTTCTTCGAGCACGTTCTCGAAGAAGCGGAGCGTGGTGTCGGTGGGGGAGAGTACGTTCGGATTGATGCCCCAGGTGGTCCAGACCCCGAGGGAGGCGGTGTCGATGACGTCCGTGTTGCCCAGCTCCGGGTAGGCGGCGATGGCGGCCTGACTGTGCCCGGGGATGTCGATCTCGGGGACGACGGTGATGTGCCGTTCGGCGGCGTAGGCGACGATCTCGCGGATGTCGTCCTGGGTGTAGTAGCCGCCGTGGGGGCGTTCGTCCCACAGCGGGGAGGCACGGTGGCCGAGCTTGGTGCGGGTCCGCCAGGCGCCGGTCGCGGTGAGTTCCGGGTAGCGGAGGATCTCCAGCCGCCAGCCCTGGTCGTCGGTCAGATGGAGATGGAGCACGTTGAGTTTGTGGGCGGCGAGCAGGTCGATATAGGCGAGCACGCCGTCCTTGGGCAGGAAGTGGCGGGCCACATCCAGCATCAGCCCGCGCCAGCCGAAGCGGGGCGCGTCCTCGACGCTGAGCGCGGGCAGGGCCCATTCGCGCCGGTCGGGGTCGAGGGGCGCGCGCCGGAAGGCGTCCGCGCCGAGTAGCTGGCGCAGCGTCTGGGCGCCCCAGAACAGGCCCGGCTCGCCGCCGCCCTTGATGACGGCCGTGCGGCCGTCGACCACGAGCCGGTACCCCTCGGGGCCCAGCCGCTCCCGGAGCCCGGTGTCGAGGCCGAGCACGATGCCGCTGCTGCCGCCGCCGTCGCCGGTGTGCGGGGACAGCGGCAGGCCGGTGGCGGCCCCGACGGTGGCGCGCAGCCAGCGGGCCACGCGCTCGGTACCGGGCCCGGCGTCGATCCGGCTGCCCTCGTCCAGGACGCAGCCCTCGCCGGGGCCGGTGCGCCAGGCCTGGCGCGGGGCCGGGATCAGGGCCGTGACGGGCTGCTGTCGCAAGGCGCCACTCCTTACTCCTCTTACTCTTCTTGCACCTCTGCCGCTCCGCCGAGACCGGAGACCGGACGACGCTTTACGAGTACGAACATGACCAGCGCGGAGGCGACCTTGGCAACCCCGGCGGCGATACGGCCGCTGCCCCCGTGACGGCGAGTGCGATCGGGACGGGCGACCAGTCCGCTACCGCTCACGCCTGTGCCGCGGGGCACGGGCGGTATCCGGCGGCACGCCGCCACCATCCCGGCCTGCCGCTCACCGCTACTTCCCCCTCCCCATACTCCGCTGAGTCGGCGCGCCGTATGTCACGCCGCTGCCCTGCGGCGAGGTCGCGGACTGCTGCTGGCCGTACCCGCTGGTCGATGGGGTGAACTGTCTCGCCGCCGCCGCCCACTGCCCAGCCGGGGCCTGATATGGCTGCCCGTCGTTTGTGAAGCTGGGCACGGTGGCAGACGCAGCCCCCATCAGCGAGTTCTGCTGCTGCGCCGACAGATCCGGAAATGGCCCATCTCCGGGCGCTAACTCCCTTGCACGCCTCACAATCTCACGCACGGGGTCTGGTGGATTGTTCATAGAAATTCTGTGGACCACCTCCCCGTTCTTACGCCGAATTTCTTCCGTCTCGAGATTCCCGACCCCGGTCACCACAGTGTATTCCGAAGCACTCAGCGCCCCAGTACGGCTAGTACCACTGAGACCGCAAAGTCGATTCACTCCATGCTTCAGCGAGGCAGGCACGTCTTGGCCACGGATATAATCACTTGGCCTGTACCCGGGGCGCACTATTCCCCGCCTGAACAAGAAGTCGAGAATTATTGCATTTTTGTCGCGTATTTCGACTACAGCATTCTCACGGCCCCGCTGATAGTCGGGATGAATATATAAGCCCCCCACCTCCCCTCGCTCTAGACGAATACGCTTATCAATCAGCGCCCACGCTACCGGAGGGCTCAGCGCTTCGGCCAGGCCTGCGGAAGCTCTATAAAGGAATCTCCTAGTTGTCTTCGACCATTCATCCTCTGAGGGCGGACAATACCCGCTCGGTACCGTCCCTTCCTCCACTCCGCGCTCCGTGTAAAGTCTCACAACATTGCGAGCGCGTTCAAGAGAATCGGGATCTCCCCATTTTTCGCGTTGCGCATTGGTGAGCACACTCGGGTGAATGTACCATGCACCAAATCTCAGCCCCTCCACGTTCTCGCCCATCTCCTCCACGTACTCGACGGGGACCTGCATCTTCTCCAGCGCATCTTTCGTATGCACCTCCAGTCCACGATTTTGGGGATCAAGGAACCTGTACAGCAAGTGCCCGATCGGAATCTTCTGGGATGCAGGGGCTGTTTTCGGTCCGTATACGGGCTTTATTTCCACCTGCACTTCGGGGTCCGGCAGTCTTCTCCTTCGGTCTTCGCCTGCCTGATTCCCTTCCTGGAGCCAGGTGACGTATCCGGCCATGATCTCGGCGTCACTGTATGTATTGAGGCCGCGGACTTCGGGGTCTGGCACGATACCCTCCATCGAATCGGCAGGCTGCTGTCTTCACCTCCCATAACGTCGGCAGAACCCAGCCGGTTCACTCACCTGCCCGGGCGTCCGGCGCGTTGGCGGAAGGCGCACGAGGTGGCCATGGAGCAGATCACGGGCCTGATCGCCCTGGTCGAACCCCGTCTGCGGGCCGGGTGATTGGTACTGGGCCTGCTGTCGGTAGTCGACAGACCGGTGACGTGGCGAAGAGCACCGGTCGGAATCCGGCGCCAATCCCGGCACCGCCGTGCGAATCAAAGACTCCCAGGCCGCCGTCTACCTCTGTTCCATGCCAGCGCCTGCGGCCACGCGGCGGTGGACCGTGAGCTGTACATCCCGCGCTCTTGGACAGCGGGCCCGGACGCCGCAAGGCTGCCGGGCTCGACGCAGGCACACCACCGGTGAACTCTCCTACGACCGCCGCTATTCGCCAAATTCTTGCCGCCGACCACGCTGGTGCGGGCCGCGGGATCGAGCTGGCGGATCGCTTCGCGGTGCTCGTCCTGACCTTCCTGGCTGGATCGGCGCCGAAGAACACGCCCGCCGCCCCACCTCTGAGGGCCATCCGACGATCATCGGCGCCCGAGGCGGGGCGACGATCTCCGCAGATGGCGCGAAGGCCGTATGCATGCCGTGCATACGGCCTTCGCTTACACCACAGCGGCCGGACAGCCGGACGGGGAATTGCTTCCCCTACCTCAGCAGGAGAGCTTGTCGCCCGGTGCGACGCCGAGGATCTCGGTGAAGCGGAGATAGGAATCCACTCGGCTCTGGACCTGGGCGGGGTTCTTGCCGTCGCATTCCAGGCTGCCGTTGATGGAGCGGATGGTCTGGCCGAAGCCGGCCTGGTCGACCATGGCGTCGTGCGGGGTCATGGTGCCGGGGCCGGACTGGGTGTGCCAGTACCACAGGCCGGTCTTCCAGGCCACCGCCGCGTCGTTCTGCACCAGTCCGGGGTCGCCGAGCAGGTCGATGCCCAACGCGTCGCCCGCGGCCTTGTAGTTGTAGTTCCAGCTCAGTTGGATCGGGCCGCGGCCGTAGTAGGCGTCCTGTCCCGCGGGGCAGCCGTACGCCTGGTTGGGGTCGCAGTAGTGGGAGTAATTAGCCGTGTTCTGCTCGACGACATGCGCCATGCCGCCGGTCTCGTGGCCGACGTCGGCGAGGAAGGCGGCGGCCTCCTGCTTCCGGACGGTGTCACTGCCGGTGGTGGCGAACTGAGGGAAGGCGCTCAGCGCCGCTGTCAGCCCGCTATAGGTGTAGAAGGAATTCCGGTTCGGGAACATCTCGTTGAACTGCTTCTCGCTGACGACGAAGTCGGCGTTCTGCGGCGTGGTGTCGTCAGCCGTTTGCCCGGCCGGCGCCGTGGCGGTCCACTTCTGGTTCGCGGCTCCGGAGCAGGTCCATATCTGCAGGCGGGTGCGGTTGGCGCTGTTGTTCTCGCGCACGTCCACGCACTTGTCCGCGGCCGGGTTGACGATGTCGTGGGCCTCGTTGACCACCCACTGCTGGTTGGGGCCGCCGTTGCAGTCCCACAACTGGACCGAGGTCCCGTCGGCGGTACCCCTCTCGACAGCGTCCAGACACTTGCCGAGTACGCGCAGGGTCCCGTCACCTGGGGTGGACACACGCTGGGCGTCGGTGCCGTTGCAGAAGAAGAGCTGCACGGCTGTGCCGTTGGCGCTGTTCGCGTCCGCCACGTCGAGACACTTGCCCGCCAGACCGGTGATTTGTGTATCCGACGTGGAGGCGTTGGCCGCGGGAAGCATGGTGCCGGGCGCGACGCCGAACAACGCGGCGCCAACGGCCGCCGAAACGACGCCAGTCGTAAGAGCGGCGCGGATGGGCCGCCTGAGGAAGCGCCATCTGGCGCGGGGTGCGGTGGACATCATGGGCTCACTCCTTGGGTCTGTCACCCAGGCACCACGGCCACGAGCCATCAACGGTTCTATGGCGCCGTCACGCGCTTTCGCGAAGATCCCCCTCGCCGTGGAGGTCAACGGGAGTTCCTGCGGGGCCTGGACCGGGCTGGGCCGGTGTCGGGCCGGGAGGCGAGCCCACTGCCGTCAGGCGCCGAATGCCGCCTACCCGCCGGGCCATTCGGCACGTACTGGGTTCCCGCCGCGAACGCGTTGGCAGGGACGGCGCTCGCCTGGGGTGAGGGGCCAGCCGTGGAGGCGGTGCTGTGCAGCGGGAGAATGGGCCCGCTATCGGACTGTTGCGGGTTTTTCGGCGCGTATTTCTCATAGACGATATAGAGGAGCTGCGCGGTCGTCGCGCCCGCGGCTACCGCAGCCCCAATGGTCTCCAGCAGAGGGTTTTTCCCCCCGGCCCCCGCAGCCCACGCGACCTTGGCCGCCCCATTCATCAGGGAGCTCTTGTCCGATCTGGCATCGTAAAAATCCGCCGCGGCCGCACTCCCAAATGCCATCGCTCGAGCCATGGGGCTTCCCGTGTATCCAGCAACCGCGAATGCGAGCATCTCGGCAGCACCAATCAACCCTTTAGGCCAATCCTCCTCTTTCTGACCACGCAGAATTTCCGCGGAAGCAGCATTTGCGGCACAGTTGAGAGCCGGGCCTACGATCTTCAGGGCCTTACTGCTGGCCACTATCCCGCCTGTCCACACAGCGGTACCGACAAAATTAACCCCATGCGCCGCGGCCATCTCAAAGTCTTTGTCCAGAAAGCTCTTCAGTGAATTTTTCGCATGGTTGGCGGAAAGCAAGCCGAAGCCGATCCCATGCAAGAGGGCGCTCTGCCATGGTGTCCTGTATCCAGCGGCGAGAAAACTCATGGCGCCTCCCACGAGGCCCTTGCTCGACGCGTCCCAGTAAGTTCCGCTTTTTTCGGGGCTCGCATCATGCCGCGCCTCTGCCGAATCGGCCCGAACGGCCTCCTCTTCTCCCTGAGGCGCTCCTTGCGATCGGCTGGTCGCGTCCGTCATGTGATGCCTCCCTGCTCCGGGGATGTTCGCGACACACAACGGATTCACGCCACCAACGGTTCAACCGGCATCGCGTCAGTCCTTTACCGCTCCGCCGAGGCCGGAGACCAGGCGGCGCTGTACGAGTACGAAGAAGATCAGCACCGGGATGGTCATGATGGTGGACGCCGCCATGATGCCTCCCCAGTCGTTGCCCTCGTCCTTGAAGAAGACGAGGAGCGCCATCGGCAGGGTGGAGTTCTCGGTCGCGCTGATGATGAACGACTTGGCGAACAGGAAGTCGTTCCACGCGGAGATGAAGGAGAAGACGCTGGTGGCGACGAGCCCGGGGAGCACCAGCGGGAACAGGATCTGCCACAGGAAGCGGGCGCGGCTCGCGCCGTCCAGATAGGCCGCCTCCTCCAGGGATTCGGGGACGGCCTTGACGAAGCCGCGCAGCATCCAGATGGCGAACGGCAGCGAGAAGGCGATGTGCGGAAGGATCAGCGAGCCCAGGGTGTTGAGCCCGACCCCGGGCACGGCGTCGCCCAGATCCCGCATCAGGAAGAACATGGGGATGGTCAGTGCCTCGATCGGCACCATCTGCGCGACCAGGAACATCACCAGCAGCGTGGTGCGGAACTTGAAGCGGAAGCGGGTGACGGCGGTCGCGGCGAGGAAGGCGATGATGCCCGAGGCGATCACCACCGCCCCGGCGACCAGCAGGCTGTTGAGGAAGTAGCGGCCGAAGTCGTGCTGTTCGAAGACCCGCCGGAAGGAGTCCAGCGAGGGTGCGGAGGTCCACGGCCGGGGGTGGGCGGACTGGATCTCCCCGGCCGGTTTGAAGGCCGAGAGCACCATCCAGTAGAGCGGGAAGGCGACGACGACGGCCACGGCCAGGGCGGTGACCTCGGCCGCCAGCCGCCAGGGGCGGCGGATGCGCGGCCGTACGCCGAAGAGGCTCACAGTTCTTCTCCCTGCCGTCGCAGCAGCCGCAGATAGACCAGGGTGACGGCGAGCAGGATCAGCAGCATCACCACGCCGATCGCCGAGCCGAGTCCGTACTCGGAGGACGCGAACGCCTCCTGGTAGGCGTAGACGTTGAGCACCATGTTCTGGCCCGCGGTGCCGCCGCCGTTGGTCATGACGTAGATCTGGGTGAAGACCTTGAAGTCCCAGATGATGGACTGGATCGTCACCACGACGAGGATCGGCCGCAGCATCGGGGCCATGATCCCGCGCCAGATCCGCCACGCGGAGGCGCCGTCGAGGGCGGCGGCCTCCAGCACCTCCGCCGGGATGGCCTTGATGCCCGCGTACACGGTGACCATGACGAACGGGAACGAACACCACACGATCTCGAACAGCACCAGGGCGAAGGCGCTGTAGCGCTCGTACGTCCAGGAGTAGTCATGGAAGCCGGAGAGTCCGACCCAGGTCAGGACCCGGTCGACGGGCCCGTAGTCGGGGTCGAACAGGAACAGCCAGACCGTGGAGCCCGTGACCGCCGGGGTGGCCCAGGCGCCGAGCGCGGCCAGCATCAGCGCCAGCCGCGGTATCGCCCGGACCCGGGTGAGCAGCACCGCGAGCGCGCAGCCCACCGCGAGGGTGGAGACGACGCACACGGCGGCGAAGACGACGGTGGTGAGGGTGACGCTCCAGAACTCGCTGTCCCGGAACAGCTCGGCGTAGTTGGCGAAGCCCTGGAAGCTGGTCGGCTTACCCCCGCTCACCTGGGCCTGGGTGTACTCCAGGAACGAGATGAGCCCGAGCTGGTAGATGGGATAGATCAGCAGCCCGCCGAGGACGACGAGGGCCGGGGCGAGGTAGAGCCAGGGCGTCCGGCTCCCCCGCCCGGCCCGCCGCCGGGCGGCGCGCGCGGTCCGCCGGGGCGGAGGATTGCGGGCCGGTTCCGGCCCGGCGTGCTGGGTGATGGTCCCCGAGGTCACTTGCCGAATGCCTCGTCCATCTTCTTCGCCGCCTCGGAGGCGGCGGCGTCGACGCTCTTACGGCCGCTGATGATCTGCTGGAACATGGTCGGCAGCACCAGCTGGGAGTCGATGGCCGACCAGCCGGGCGAGGCGGGTACGAAGGTGGAGCTGGTGTCCAGCGTCTTCACGAAGGGCTTGACGAACGGGTCCTGCCGCGCGATGTCCCCGCGCAC
Organism: Streptomyces sp. NPDC059850; assembly: GCF_042731515.1. Lineage (NCBI taxonomy): Bacteria > Bacillati > Actinomycetota > Actinomycetes > Kitasatosporales > Streptomycetaceae > Streptomyces > Streptomyces sp. NPDC059850. The sequence goes on along the minus strand of NZ_JBHWJI010000005.1, from coordinate 90,244 downwards.
ATCGGTGAAGGTGGGCAGGAAGCCCATGGCGTCGTACAGCTTGGCCTGGGTCTTCTTCCCGGCCAGCCGCTCCAGCAGGTCGACGGAGAGCGAGCGGTGGGTGCTGCTCCTGAGCACGCCCAGGTTGTTCCCGCCCGCGAACGCCGGAGCGATGCTGTTCGGCTTGACGCCGGGCAGCGGCACGACCGCGTACTTGCCCTTGACCGACCCCGCCTCGATCGCCTGGTGGTTGAAGTCGCCGCCGATCGTCATGCCCGACTTGCCCGCGGCGAAAGCGGCCACGCTGTCGTTGCCGCCCCACTGGGCGCACTTGGCCGGGGGGCAGTTGTCGTCGGTGATGAGCGAGGTGTAGGCCTTTATGCCCTTCTTGGCCTCGGGGCCGTCGATGGCCGACTCGTACTCGTTGGAGCCGAACGCGCCCTTCTCGGTGGCCAGCTCGCCGCCGCCTGCCCAGATGAAGGGCAGCGCGCCGTAGGTGTAGGCGCCGCCGACCGAGAGGCCGTAGAGATCGGGCCGCCGCTCGCGGATCTCCTTCGCGGTCGCGATGAGTTCCTTCTGGGTGGTGGGCGGCTTGAGGCCGAGGTCCTTGAAGACGTCGGTGCGGTAGTACAGCGCCCGTACGCCGACGAACAGCGGCACGCCGTACACCTTGCCGCCCACGGTCACCGAATTCTTGGCGGTGGAGTCGGTGTTGGCCGCCTCGTCCCAGGCGCCGAACTCCTTGCTGATGTCGGCGAGTCCGCCGTCCTCCACGTACCCGGCCGTGTCGGTGTTCCCGTACTCGATGATGTCGGGGGCGCTCTTCGGGTCGTTGAAGGCCGCCTTGATCTTCTGCGCCCGGGTGTCGATGGGGATGTAGGTGACGTTCACCTTGACCCCGTCGTGCTGCTTCTCGAAGGCGGACACGACGCCGTCGACGACCCGCTGCTTCGGCTTGTTGTCGACCTCCTGGAAGAGCCAGACGCGCAGATTGCCGCTCTTGTCGTCTTCCTTGGCGCTGTTGTCGGAGGTGGAGGGCGCGCAGGCGGTGGCGGTGAGCCCGGCGACGATGAGCGCCACGGTGGGGGCGGCGAGGCGACGGGAGAGAGGGAGGGGTCTGGAGAGCTTCATGGAAACGCACCCTTAGGCAAGGGCGTTGCATATCATGCAACGCGTGTTTCGCACAGCACAATATGCGGCAGGCTAGGGTGCGTTTGCGGCCCGGACAAGAGGTCTCGACCAATCTTTGGCCCGGAAGCCCCGGCCAGAAGTGAAGCCTTGGCCAGAAGTTACGCGCCGGAAAAGCCCGCGCTACAAGTGCGTCAGCTTCTCCCCCGGATAGGCGGGCTCGGCATACGGCACGGCCTCTACCCGGGCGCCCGCCGCGGCCAGCCGCTCCACCACCTGGCCCCACTCCGGCCAGGTCTTCTCGATATGCCCCAGGATGCGGGCGCTCGGCACGAGGACGATCTCGCACCCGGGGTCGTCCGCCCACTCCAGCAGCCGGGGCAGACCCGGCTGCGCGGCGGAGACCACACAGCTGCCCGCGGGCCGGTAGCCGCGCTCCCCGGCCAGCCGCCCGCACTGCTCCAGCTGGGCGTCCCAGTCCTTGTCGAACTGGCGGTAGAGCCCGGCGCCTTCCCCGTCCGGCTCGTCGACCTCGCGCGCGCCGAAGACCAAGTACGCCGCCCGCGGCGCCCCGTCGTCCTCCGCCGCGCCCTGTGCCCCGTTCTCCGTACGCCCGCTCATGGGGCCGACCCTACTGGGATCACCCGCCGCGCGACACGGGGCCGAACGAAGCCGGACAGCACGGCACGTCCGACCCGCGGCCCCTCTCGGGCCACGGGTCGGACGTGCCGTCTACGCGAAGCTCCGGCGCGGCCGGACGGGCGGGCTACTTCTTGCCGTCGCCGCCCTTGCCGTCCTTGTCCTTGTCACCGCCGGCGCCCATGCCCTCGAAGATCTCCTTGCACATGGGGCACACCGGGTACTTCTTCGGGTCACGGCCCGGGACCCAGACCTTGCCGCACAGTGCGACGACAGGAGATCCGGAGAGCGCGCTCTCCATGATCTTTTCCTTCTGTACATAGTGGGCATAGCGCTCGTGGTCGCCGTCACCGTGCGACACCTGAGGTGTCGGCTCAACGAGGGTCCCCGTGCCTGCCCCGCGCTCGGGCTCAAGAGTGCTCATACAGCCCTAGGGTACTCATGCCCGCGATGTGGAGCGGGTGCGCTCCCCGGCGGCCGACCGGCCCCGGACCGCCGTCAGATGCCTGGCCAGACCGGCGGCCGCGACCCCGGCCGCCGCCCAGGGCAGCACGCGCCCGGACAGCCCCGCCGAGAGCGCGGCGCCGCCCAGCGCCGAGCCGACCGCGCTGCCCAGGTAGAGCGCCGAGTTGTTGAGGGCCAGGGCGACGGTGCCGCGCTCCTCCTTCAGCGCCAGCAGCCGGTGCTGCTGCGGGACCTGGAGCGCCCACCCCGCGGCACCCCAGATCACCAGGGCCGCCCCGGCGAGCAGCGGTACGGGGGCGAGCGCGGGCAGCACCGCCTCGGCGGCCGTGATCACGGCCATGAGCACGCCGACCAGCGCCGCCACCCGGCCCGCACCGGCCGCCCGGGCCGCCCGGTCTACGAGTCGCCCGATGAGGAGGCTGCCCGCGACCCCGCCCAGGCCCCAGGCCCACAGATACGGCGCCACCTCGTGCGCGCCGCCCGCCGACTCCAGCACCGGGGCGAGGTAGGTGTACAGGCCCAGGCTCGCGACCGCCGCGAGGAACGACACCTGGACGACCGGGGCCACGGCCCGGTCGCTGACGGCCGTCAGCCGCGCCCGTACCGACACCGCGGGCGCGGCCGGAACGGTCGGCAGCAGCGCCGCGAGCCCGGTCAGCGACACCGCGCCCAACCCGGTGACCAGCCACATCGTGGCCCGCCAGCCGGTGTGCTCGGCCAGCAGGACGCCCAGCGGCACCCCGAGCACGGTGCCGGAACTCATGCCGCCCATCACCACGGCCAGCGCCCGGCCGCGCCGCTCGCCGGAGACCAGCGCGGAGGCGGCGGCGGTGGACATCGCCGAGTACACCCCGGCCCCGGCGCCCGCGACCAGCCGCGCGCCCAGCAGCGCGCCGAGCGAGGGCGCGAGGGCGGTCAGCGCGTTGCCCGCGGTGAAGACGGCGAGCGCCACCAGCAGCACCAGCCGCGGCCGGGCCCCGTGGAGCAGCCCCGCGACCAGGGGCGCGGAGATCGCGTAGGCGAGCGTGAAGACGGTGACCATCTGCCCGGCCAGGGACACCGTCGTCCCGATGTCGTCCGCGACGACGGGCAGCAGCCCCGCCATCACGTATGCGTCGAGGCCCAGGGTGAACGACCCCAGGGCCAGCAGCCAGACCTTACGCACGGCTCAACTCCCCTGATCAACCACAGTGACGCCGGAAACGTAGGCACTCTCCGGTTCACCGGGGAAATGCCGCCCGGGACCGATCTATGCTCGATCGACATGAGTGAACGGCACAGCGAACGGAACGCTGAACGGGACATCGACGCGATCCGCCTGCGTCAGCTGCGCGCCTTCCTCGCGGTCGCCGAGGAGCGCAACTTCACCCACGCCGCCGACCGGCTCGGCATCGGCCAGCCCGCGCTGACCCGTACCGTCCGGGCGCTGGAGGAGACCGTGGGCGCGCGGCTGCTGGAGCGCACCACCCGCCGCGTCACCCTCACCGAGGAGGGCAGGGCGCTCCAGGCGGACCTCGGCCCGCTGCTGGCCCGGCTGGACGACGCACTGCGCGCGGTGGGCGGCCGGGCCCCGCTGCGGCTCGGCTTCACCTCGCTGCTGCCCGACCGCTGCGCCGCGCTCACCAGCGCCTTCGAGGCCGCCACCGGCGCCGGGGTGCGGCTGGTGCGCCGTGACGCGCCGCTGGCGGGGCTCGCGGCCGGGGCGTGCGACATCGCGGTCGTACGGGGCGAGGCGCCGCTCGGGGACGAGGTGCGCGCCCGGGTGCTGCTGCGTGAGGCGCGGGTCGCCGCGGTGGCGCGTACGGCGGCGGGCGCGGCGCTGGACGCGGTCGCGCGCAGGCGGGTCCTGGACTGGGCCGAACTGGCGCGGTTCCCGCTGGTGGTGAACACGGTCAGCGGCACCACCCGGCCCGAGCTGTGGCCCGAGGACCACCGGCCGCAACTGGCGTGCACGGCGGACAACTTCGACGAGTGGCTGGAAGCGGTCGCCGCGGGCCATGGCATCGGCGTGGTCTCCGAGGCCGCGGCGCGGCGCCACAGCCACCCCGGCATCCGGTTCCTGCGGCTGAAGAACGCGCCGCCGGTCACCGTGCGGCTGGCCATCCCGACCCGTAGCCCGCACCCCTTGGCGGAGCGCTTCTTCGCGATGGCGGAGGCCTCGTAACGCCGCGAGCTAGTTGAGCGAGGGGTCGTCCGGGTACGTCGCGACCATCGCCAGCTCGCTGCGCTGGCGGCGCAGCACCGCCCGCCACAGCCGCTCCGGGGAGGGCGACGAGACGTCCCCCGGCTCGGACTCCACCACGTACCACGCGCCGTCCGACAGCTCGTCCTCCAGCTGCCCCGGGCCCCATCCCGCGTACCCCGCGAAGATCCGCAACGAGCCCACCGCGGCGGCCAGCAGCTCCGGCGGCGCCTCCAGGTCGACCAGGCCGATCGCCCCGTGCACCCTGCGCCAGCCGAGTGGCCCGGCGTCCTCGCCGCGCGCCGGGGTCCGGCCCGACTCCCCCGGCACCACGGCCACGCCCAGCGCCGAGTCCAGCGACACCGGTCCGCCCTGGAAGACCACCCCCGGCTCACCGGCCAGCTCGGCCCAGGACTCCAGGATGTCCCCGACGCCCACCGGGGTCGGACGGTTCAGGACCACGCCGAGGGAGCCCTCCTCGTCGTGGTCGAGAAGCAGCACCACCGCGCGGTCGAAGTTCGGGTCAGCAAGCGCCGGTGTCGCGACAAGCAGCCGTCCTGTGAGGGAGGACACCTCGGTCATGGCCACATGATCCCGCATATCCGGTCCGGACGGGGAGTGGAAGACGAGACCCGAATGAGAGCAGGTCGGGGCGTACGACAGCAGGAGCGGCGCACGTGACGGTCGGTTTTGGGACCGGAACGGAGTGTGGTACGACACATTCCGATCGGTTTAATCGGTGCAACAGCCTTACGGAGGCGGCCTCACGGGCCATTAGTCTTGCCTTTTGCCCCCTTGCCCGTCACAGGAACGCGAGACCAGATGACCCGCTCGAACGATGTCCTGCTCGTCCACGGTGGCACCCCGCTGGAGGGCGAGATCAATGTCCGCGGCGCGAAGAACCTCGTGCCGAAGGCCATGGTCGCCGCCCTGCTCGGCAGCGGCCCGAGCCGGCTGCGCAACGTCCCCGACATCCGCGACGTGCGGGTGGTGCGCGGGCTGCTGCAGCTGCACGGCGTCACGGTGCGACCAGGTGACGAGTCCGGTGAACTGGTCATGGACCCCACGCATGTGGAGAGCGCCAATGTCGCCGACATCGACGCGCACGCCGGTTCCTCGCGCATCCCGATCCTCTTCTGCGGTCCGCTGCTGCACCGCATCGGCCACGCCTTCATCCCGGGCCTGGGCGGCTGCGACATCGGCGGCCGGCCGATCGACTTCCACTTCGACGTGCTGCGGCAGTTCGGCGCGACGATCGAGAAGCGCGCGGACGGCCAATACCTGGAGGCTCCGCACCGGCTGCGGGGTACGAAGATCCGGCTGCCGTACCCGTCGGTGGGCTCCACCGAGCAGGTGCTGCTCACGGCGGTGCTCGCCGAGGGTGTGACGGAACTCTCCAACGCCGCCGTCGAACCGGAGATCGAGGACCTCATCTGCGTGCTGCAGAAGATGGGCGCCATCATCTCCATGGACACCGACCGGACCATCCGGATCACCGGTGTCGACAAACTCGACGGCTACAACCACCGCGCCCTCCCGGACCGCCTGGAGGCCGCCTCCTGGGCGAGCGCCGCCCTGGCGACCGAGGGCAGCGTCTACGTACGCGGTGCCCGCCAGCGCGAGATGATGACCTTCCTCAACACCTTCCGCAAGGTCGGTGGCGCCTTCGACATCGGCGACGAGGGCATACGGTTCTGGCACCCGGGCGGCAAGCTCAACGCGATCGCCCTGGAGACCGACGTCCACCCCGGCTTCCAGACCGACTGGCAGCAGCCGCTGGTGGTGGCGCTGACCCAGGCCTCGGGGCTGTCCATCGTCCACGAGACGGTGTACGAGTCGCGGCTGGGCTTCACCTCCGCGCTCAACCAGATGGGCGCGCACATCCAGCTCTACCGCGAGTGCCTGGGCGGCTCCGCGTGCCGCTTCGGCCAGCGGAACTTCCTCCACTCGGCGGTCGTGTCAGGGCCCACCCGGCTCCAGGGCTCCGACCTGGTCATCCCCGACCTGCGCGGTGGCTTCTCGTACCTGATCGCGGCCCTCGCCGCCCAGGGCACCTCCCGGGTCCACGGCATCGACCTGATCAACCGGGGCTACGAGAACTTCATGCACAAGCTCGTGGAGCTGGGCGCCAAGGTGGAGCTGCCGGGCGGCGGCGACGCCGTCTGACGGGCTCTCCCGCGCTGTGTGGCGCGCCGCCCGGGCCACAGGCCCGTGAGCGGCCGCCACAAGCCGCCACAGGCCTCTGAGCAGCCGCCACAGGCCGCCACAGGCCCGTGAGCAGCCACCACAGGCCGTGAGAGACGGCGAAGGGCGGCCACCCGCACCGGGTGGCCGCCCTTTTGTTTGTCGCCAGGCGTGAGGCGCCAGGCGTCTTACTTGCCCTTGGCGGCTTCCTTCAGCTTGGAGCCCGCGGAGACCTTCACGCTGTAGCCGGCCGGGATCTCGATCGGCTCACCGGTCTGCGGGTTGCGCGCGGTGCGAGCGGCACGGTGAGTGCGCTCGAAGGTCAGGAAGCCGGGGATGGTGACCTTCTCGTCGCCCTTGGCGACGACCTCACCGGTCACCTCGGCCAGGGCCGCCAGAACGGCGTCGGCGTCCTTGCGGGTCACCTCGGCGCGCTCGGACAGAGCGGCCACCAGCTCACTGCGGTTCATGTTGTACTCCCGTGTTCATCTTGCCATTAGGCGTGAGATCGAAGCCGATGCTGCCAGGGCCCTCGGACAGTCCCCGGACCCGGGTCTGCTGTTTCAGACCCTCGCGCCCGGAACGCATCCTGCCCCCACCTGTGGCGGGAAAGCCAATCCGGAACCCCGGAGAGTCACACGAAAAGCGCCGTGGCGGTCGTTTTTCTGCCCGCCACCCTATGGCGGCCCCAGGTAGCCCAAGGGCCGCGACGCGCCGTGCCAGGCTCAGACCGCGGTGGTCCCGGTCACAGGCTTCGCCGCTTCACGCACGGCTCCGGCGACCGCCCCGGCGACCTTGTCGTTGAAGACGCTCGGAATGATGTAGTTGGCATTCAGTTCGTCGTCGTGGACGACATCCGCGAGCGCTCCGGCCGCGGCCAGCATCATGTCGGTGTTCACCGTACGGGACTGGGCGTCCAGGAGGCCACGGAAGACACCCGGGAAGACCAGCACGTTGTTGATCTGGTTCGGGAAGTCGGAGCGGCCGGTGGCCACGACGGCGGCGGTCTGGCGGGCGATCGCCGGGTCCACCTCGGGGTCCGGGTTGGCCAGCGCGAAGACGATCGCGTCGTCCGCCATGGCGGCCACGTCCTCGCCGGAGAGCACGTTCGGGGCCGACACGCCGATGAAGACGTCCGCGCCCCGCACGGCCTCGCGCAGGGTGCCCGTGACGCCGTCCGGGTTGGTGTTGTCGGCGATCCAGCGCAGCGGGGAGTCCGGGTCGGCGGAGACCAGGTCCTCGCGGCCGGCGTGCACCACGCCGTGGATGTCGGCGACGACCGCGTGCTGGACGCCCGCGGCGTTCAGCAGTTTGAGGATCGCGGTGCCCGCCGCGCCCGCGCCGGACATCACCACCCGGACGTCACCGATCTTCTTGTTGACGACCCGCAGCGCGTTGGTCAGCGCGGCGAGCACGACGATCGCCGTGCCGTGCTGGTCGTCGTGGAAGACCGGGATGTCCACGGCCTCGCGCAGCCGCGCCTCGATCTCGAAGCAGCGGGGGGCGGAGATGTCCTCCAGGTTGATGCCCGCGAAGCCGGGGGCGATGGCCTTGACGATCTCCACGATGGCGTCGCTGTCCTGGGTGTCCAGGCAGATCGGCCACGCGTCGATCCCGGCGAAGCGCTTGAACAGGGCCGCCTTGCCCTCCATGACCGGCAGCGCGGCCTTGGGGCCGATGTTGCCAAGACCCAGCACCGCGGAGCCGTCGGTGACGACCGCGACGCTGTTGCGCTTGATGGTCAGGCGGCGGGCGTCCTCGGGGTTGTCCGCGATGGCCTGGCAGACCCGCGCCACGCCGGGCGTGTAGACCATGGAGAGGTCGTCACGGTTGCGGATGGGGTGCTTCGACGACATCTCGATCTTGCCGCCGAGGTGCATCAGGAACGTACGGTCCGACACCTTGCCGAGCGAAATGCCCTCGATACCGCGCAGCTTCTCGACGATCTCGTCGGCGTGCGCGGTGGAGCTGGCCGCGATGGTGACGTCGATACGGAGCTTCTCGTGGCCGGAAGCGGTCACGTCGAGGCCGGTGACGGAGCCACCGGAGGACTCCACGGCCGTGGTCAGCTGGCTGACCGCGGTACCGCTCGCGGGGACCTCCAGCCGGACCGTCATCGAGTACGAGACGCTGGGCGCCGTTGCCATGACCGTCTTCCTCTGCTTTCCCTTGTGCCAGGTGTTCCGGGCCCGAACGAACGGGCCACGCCCTCGCATCGTTGCACCTACCTTCTGGTACGAGGTAACCCGGCCCGACTTTCGGACATATTGTTCTGACATACCAGGGGTGGGGTCAGCCGAGTGGAAAGCCCCACTCCTTCGCGGGAACGCCGGGCGAGGCGGGCCGTTCCCGCAGCCCACGCCCCTAGGCTCTGGCGCGCACAGCGCCGAACGACGTCCACCGGCGTCGAGGAACACGAGGAGCAGCGGGCATGGCTCAGGGCACCGTCAAATGGTTCAACGCCGAGAAGGGCTACGGCTTCATCGCCCAGGAGGGCGGCGGGCCGGACGTCTTCGTCCACTACAGCTCGATCAACGGCAACGGCTACCGCAGCCTTGCGGACGACCAGCGGGTCGAATTCCAGATCGTGCAGGGCCGCAAGGGGCCGCAAGCCGAAGAGGTCCGCGTCCTCGGGTGAGAACGCGGACCTCTTCGCTATGACGTTGTAGGTGGCACCGACCCGCCATGCTCGCCTCGCGGCAAGTGGTCGCTCGTAGCGACGATGGTTGGGCCCGGGGGCTTGGATCGAGCCGGTGCCACAGCAAGGCTAACAAACCATGCCCGGAAGCGATTCCCCGCCGGACGGCCCGATTTCGCGCCGTCCCCCGGTCGGCCGTCGGACGACCGTCAGTCGGCCCTGAGCAGGTCCGGGACGCCGTCGCGGTCCGGGTCGTCGCGCTCGCCCGGGACGACCGTCAGCCGCTGGGTCGCCCGGGTGAGCGCCACGTACAGCACCCGCAGCCCGGCCGGTGACTCGTCGGCGATCTCGGCGGGCGAGACCACCACCGTCGCGTCGTACTCCAGCCCCTTGGCCTCCAGGCTGCCCAGCGCCACGACCCGGTCGCCGAGCCCGGCCAGCCAGCGGCGGGCCTGCTCGCGGCGGCTCATGGCGACGACGACGCCGACGGTGCCGTCCACCTCGTCCAGCAGCCGGGCCGCCTCGTCGCGGACGTGGCTTCCCAGGTCGCCGTCCGCCTGCTCCGGGAGCGGCGCGAACCGCGGTACGGCGCCGGTGGAGCGGACCGCGCGGGGCGCGGGGGTGCCGGGCATGGCGAGCGCCAGGACCTTGGTGGCCAGGTCGGCGATCTCCGCCGGGTTGCGGTAGTTGACGGTCAGGGTGAAGCGGCGGCGCGGACGGGTGCCCAGCGCCTCGTCGCGGGCCTGGGCCGCCTCGTCCGGGTCGGACCAGGAGGACTGGGCCGGATCGCCCACCACCGTCCAGGTGGCGTGGCGGCCGCGCCGCCCCACCATTCGCCACTGCATGGGCGTCAGGTCCTGGGCCTCGTCGACGATGATGTGCGCGTAGTCCGCGCGCTCCTGCTCGGCCCGGTCCGCGCGGTTACGCCGGGGCGCGCTGCGGTCGGCGAACGTGGTCAGCTCGTCCAGCCCGGTCAGCTGGTCCAGCGGATCGACCTCACGGGGCCTGGCCGGGCGGGCCGGGGCGCCGAGGATGGTCTGCAGCTCGTCCAGCAGCGCCACGTCGTGCACCGACAGCGGACCCTGCCCGTCCGGGCCCAGCCGGTTCAGCGAGCGGGCCACCTGACGGGCCTCGCGCGGGTTCAGCACCCGACGTGACCAGCGGCCGAGCCGCTTCTCGTCGGCCATCGCGGCGAGCACGGAGCGCGGGGTCAGCTCGGGCCACCAGGCGTCCAGGAAGTCGGTGAACGCGTCCTCGCTCGCGATGTCCTCGTCGAACCCCTCGCGCGCCTCGGCGGCCAGTTCCGGGTCCGTATAGCGCCGGGGGCCGCCCGTACGGGACCACAGCGCGTCCAGCAGCAGGCGGCGGGCGCGCGGGCGCAGCAGGTTGACGGGGGCGGTGCCGCCCAGCGCGCTCTGCCGGATGCCGCGCAGCTCTTCGGCGTCCAGCTCGACGCGGGCGCCGAAGGCGACGACCCGCAGCCGCTCGGGCGGCCCGCCGGGTCTCTGGCCGCCGGGCGCCTCGTCCACGTCGTCCAGGCTCAGCTGGCCGTCGGCGGCGGAGGCGGGAGGGGGCAGCTCCAGGGCGCCGCGGGAGGCCTTGCGCAGGACCCTCATCATGCGCGAGGAGCCCTTGATCCGGGCCACGGCCGGGGTGTCGTACGTGGTGGCCTCGGCGCCCTCGACCAGGGAGCCGACCGCGCGGATCGCCACCTGGCCCTCCTCGCCCAGCGAGGGCAGCACGCCCTCGGTGTAGGCGACGAGCAGCGGGGTGGGGCTGACGACCAGGATGCCGCCCGCGTACCGCCTGCGGTCCTGGTAGAGCAGATACGCCGCGCGGTGCAGCGCGACCGCGGTCTTGCCGGTGCCCGGGCCGCCCTCGACCTCGGTGACGGAGGCGGCGGGGGCGCGGATCACCAGGTCCTGTTCGGCCTGGATGGAGGCGACGATGTCGCGCATGGTGTGGCCGCGCGCCTGGCCGAGCGCGGCCATCAGCGCGCCGTCGCCGACCACGGGCAGGACCTCGCCGCCGAGGGTCGCGGTCAGCTCGGGGCGCATCAGGTCGTCCTCGACACCGAGCACCCGGCGCCCCTTGCTGCGGATCACGCGGCGGCGCACGACCCGGCCGGGGGCGACCGGGGTGGAGCGGTAGAAGGGGGCGGCGGCGGGCGCCCGCCAGTCGATCACCAGCGGGGCGTAGTCGGCGTCCAGCACCCCGATGCGGCCGATGTGCAGGGTCTCCGCGATCTCCGCGCGGTCCCCGGCGCCGTTCTCCCCGTCCTCGCCCGGCCGGATGGCGTCGTCGGCGGGTTCCACGGAGGTGTACGCACCGTCCGGGCCGCGCTCGCCGTCCTTGCCGAGGAGCAGATCGATGCGGCCGAAGAGGAAGTCCTCGAACTCGCTGTTGAGGCGGTTGAGGTGGACCCCGGCCCGGAACACCTGCGCGTCGCGCTCGGCGAGGGCGCCCGGGGTGCCGACCTGGCCGCGCTGGGCGGCGTCGTTCATGAGGAACTCCGCCTCGTGGATCTTCTCCTCGAGACGGCGGTACACGCGGTCCAGGTGGGTCTGTTCGATCCGGATCTCGCGGTCCCGGACCCCGTCCCCACCGTCACGCGGCGGGGCCGTCCGGCTTTCGTGCGTGACGTTCCGCGTGGCGTTCTGCGTGGCGTTATGCGCGGCCACCCAAGCCCCCTTCTGTGTACATAGGGCAGCCGTCAACCGTACACCCACCTGTGCGCGCCACTCAGATACTGACCACTCAGATGTTGACTTCGGCGAGCCGCTGGCCGTCGAGGGTGCGGACCTCGAAGCGGGCGATGTCGATCTCGTTCATCGCCGCGCCGCCCTGCGCGTACAGCGGCTCCTTGTTCCAGCGGGAGCCGTCGCCGTCCTTGATCCCGTAGCCCGCGCTGGGCACGGCCCAGGTCGTCACGGTCTCCTCGTGGCCGTCCTTGCCGATGGCGATCAGATCGCAGCTCTTGGGCCCCTTGAGGTTGCCCAGCTTGAGCGCGATGGAGGTGCCCCAGCCCTTCTGGGCGAGCGAGACCGAGGCGTCCACCTTGGTCTCGGGGTCCACCGAGCTGAACTTCTTGCCCTGGTCGTAGGCCGTCTGCGCCGGGTTGGCCGCGGCGACCGGGGGGTTGGCGCCGCCGCCGTCGTCGGAGCCCGAATTGACCGCCGCGCCCGCGAGCGGGCCGCCGACGATCATGAGGCCCGCGGCGGCGACGAGGAAGAGCCGCCTGCGGTTCTTCGTACGGCGGCTGACCGTCACCTCGTCGAGCAGCCGCCCCAGCAGCTCGGGCCCGGGGCGGGCGGTGAGGGTGGCGGGGTCGCGGACGGCCGTACCGTCCGTGTTGGTCGCGTAGTCCGACAGCAGTGGTGGGATGCCCATCAGCCCGTCCAGCTCTGCCGCACACCGCTCGCACCCGATCAGGTGCTCCTCGAAACGCGCCGCGTCGGGCGCGTCGAGGACGCCGAGCGCATAGGCGCCGACGGCGGTGTGCTGCTGGTCGTCCGCTGTCGGCATCATGCCGAGACCCCCCGTTCCTCAAGTGAGAGCTTGAGCGAACGCAGCGCGTAGTAAACCCGGGATCGTACGGTCCCGGGCGGCACGCGCAGCACTCCCGCAGCCTCACTCACCGTCCGTCCCTTGAAGTATGTCTCGACGAGGGCCTCTCTGTGCGCATCGGATAGGTCATTCAGGGCATCGGAAATAGTCATCTGACGGAGCGCCCGGTCGATGTCATCCGCTGCGGGCATGACATGCAGGGGGGCCGCGTCGACCTCATGGGGGCGGGCCCGGCGGCTTCGGTGGCCATCGATGACGATGCGGCGTGCCACGGTAACCAGCCACGGGCGTACGGAGTTTCCGCTGCGCTGCAGCTGGTCGGCGTTGCGCCAAGCCCTTAAAAGCGTCTCCTGGACCACGTCCTCGGCGCGGTGCCGGTCGCCTGCGACCAGGCGCAGGACGAAGGCAAGAAGCGGGCCCGCATGCTCCGCATAGAGCGCGCGCATCAGCGCGTCGTCCGGTGTCGTCCTCTCGGTCACGAGGGCATCTTTGCGTACGCAAGGCGCTGGGTCGAGGGGCGTACGGGCTGGAATGATCCGCAGTTCATTCACAACCCTGTGACATTCCTCCCACTTCCGCACTGAACATTTCCCTAGACCCGACACGTACTTGAGGCCGAGAACCCGGCGCCGGGCGGGCGTCGGCCACCATAAAGGGCTCCCTCCCCAAACACCGCCCCGCAGGCCCCGGTCCCCCCATCCGGGGCCTGCGTCATGTCTGAAACTCGTTCATGTTTTGCTCGTGCTTTGGGTTTAAACGGCGTCTGTGGCGCGCCACGCGCTCCCGGTTGCCGCACAACTCGCTGGAGCACCAGCGGCGTCGGCGGCCCCGCGAGGTGTCCAGGTACAGCAGCGAGCAGCTCTCCCCCTCGCAGCGCCGCAACTGCCCGCGCGCGACGGGGTCGGTGAGCAGCGCGACGGCGTCGCGGGCGATCTGGGCGAGCAGCGCCCCGCAGTCGGGGGCGGCGGCGAGCCGGGGGACGAGGGTGCCGTCGGTGGCGCGTACGGCCCGTACGGCGGGCGGGGCGGTGGCGGCGAGCGCGTTCACCCGCTCCAGGTCCGGGCCCGCCGCCCGCCCTTCCACCTCCGTGTGCACGATGCGGTGGAGGAGGTCGCGGGCGGCGCGGAAGCGGGTGAGCCAGGCGGTGTCGACCGCGTCGAGCGCGGTGCCGCCGGGGATCAGGCCGGTGCCGAGCAGCCAGGCCCTGAGGGGTTCGACGCCGTCGAGGCGTTCCACGGGGGTCTCGGTGAGGCGTCCGTCGACGGTGGCCACCAGGTCCAGGCAGATGCGGCCGGAGTCGAACCGCAGGTCGAAGGCGTCCGCCGCCATGTTCCTGTCACCTCCAGGTGGACACCCACCCAGAGTGCCCGCCCGGGCCGCGCCCCGGTAGAGCGCGTCATGTCCCCCACCCCGCCCCTTCCCGAAACCGGGGCTCCACCCCGGCCCCCGCTGGGGCTGCGCCCCAGACCCCCTTCGGGGGCTCCGCCCCCGCACCCCGCTCCTCAAACGCCGGAGGGGCTGGGATGTGGTTGTGGGCAATCGTCCCGCTGGGCGGGACGGGTGGGCACAACCCACCCACCGGCCCGCACCCAGCAACCGCTACGCGTCCGCGTACTTGGCGTCGGCCGCCGGGTCCAGGGCCAGCCGATAGCCCCGCTTCACCACCGTCTGGATCAGCTTGGGCGAGCCAAGAGCCGTCCGCAGGCGAGCCATCGCCGTCTCCACGGCGTGCTCGTCGCTCCCCGTGCCCGGCAGGGCCCGCAGCAGGTCGGCGCGGCCGACAACCCATCCCGGGTGGCGGGCCAGGGCCCGCAACAAGGCCATCCCGGCGGGCGGCACGGTCCGCAGCTCGCCGTCCACGACCACCGCGTGGCCCCGGATCTCCAAGCGCTGCCCGGCGACGGGCAAGGGCCGGGCCCGCGCGGGAAGTTCGGCGGTGAGCAGCTGCACCAGGGGCCCCAGCCGGAAGCGTTCGGGCTGGCGGGTGGGGATGTCCAGGGCCTCCAGCGGCTGCGCGGTCACCGGCCCGACGCACGCGGCCAGCACATCCCGCCGCAGCGCCTCCAGCAACTCCTCCCGCAGCCCGCGCCGCTCGGCCCGCTCCAGCAGACTCACGGCGGCCGGGGCGCTCGTAAACGTCACGGCGTCCACGGCACGCGCGACCGTCGCGTCCAGCAGCCGGTCGACCGGCCCGATATCCTCCGGCGGCATCCACCGGTACACCGGCACGCCCACCACCTCCGCACCTCCGGCCCGCAGCGACTCGACGAAGCCGGGCAGCGGCTCGCCGTGCAGCTGGACGGCGATGCGGCGCCCGTCGACGCCCTCCTCCAGCAGCCGGTCGAGCACCTCGGCCATCGACTCGGAGGCCGGGGACCACTTCTCGGTGAGCCCGGCGGCCCGCACGGCGCCCTTCACCTTGGGCCCGCGCGCCAGTAGTTCGACGTCGCGCAGCCGGCCCAGCAGGGCGTCGCCCAGCCCCCAGCCGTCGGCGGCCTCGACCCAGCCACGGAAGCCGATGGCGGTGGTGGCGACCACCACATCGGGGGCGTGATCGATCAACTGCTTGGTCGCGGTGAGCAGTTCGGAGTCGTCGGAGAGCGGCACGATCCGCAGCGCGGGCGCGTGCAGGACGGCCGCGCCGCGCCGCAGCAGCAGGGCGCCGAGCTCATCGGCGCGGCGCGCGGCGGTGACGCCGACGGTGAACCCCGCGAGGGGTCCGACGGTCGGCGCCTGGTTGTGGTCTCGCTCCATGTGGCTCTGGCTCTCGTCCCGGTTCGGTGTCGTATGCGCGCCTTGAGGTGAGTCGTCATCCTGGCGCCGTCCCGTGACGGACGCGGTTCGCGGAGGTTTCCCGGGTGTAACGGGACGTACGGTCACGGGCACGTCTTACGACCGTACGCCCCTGAGACAGGTACGGACTGCTCACACATCCGCGTACGCGGGCTCCCGCGCCGTCCGCGCCTCCGGCGCCCCCGCACCCGCCCCCGTGGGCCTGGCGGCCGCCGGGGTGCGGCGGAGGTATACGGCCCAGGTCACGGCCGAGCACAGGGCGTAGAAGGCGAGGAAGGAGACGAACGCCGGGGTGCCGGAGTGGGCGCTGCCGAAGGACTGCCGGAAGGCCAGGTTGATGCCGATCCCGCCGAGCGCCCCGACCGCCCCGATCAGCCCCATCGCCGCCCCGGACAGCCGCCGCCCGTAGGCCGCGGCCGCCTCGCCGGTGAGCCCCTGCGCCACCGCCTTGGCCTGGAATATGCCGGGGATCATCTTGTACGTGGAGCCGTTGCCGAGCCCGCTGAGGACGAAGAGGACGATGAAGCCGGTGAGGAAGACGGGCAGCGACCGCTGCGCGGAGGCGTAGACGACCACGAGCGTGGCGGCGGCCATCCCGGCGAAGTTCCACAGCGTGATCCGGGCGCCGCCGTGACGGTCGGCCAGCCGCCCGCCGACCGGGCGGATGAGGGAGCCCAGCAGCGGGCCGATGAAGGTCAGCGAGGCGGCCTGCAGCGGGGTGCGGTCGAACTGGTTCTGCAGCACCAGACCGAAGGCGAAGCTGTAGCCGATGAACGAGCCGAAGGTGCCGACGTAGAGCAGCGACATGATCCACGTGTGGGCGTCCCGCGCCGCCTCCCGGGCCGCCCCGCCGTCGTTCTTCACCGGCGCCAGGTTGTCCATGAACAGCGCCGAGAGGACCGCCGCGACCACGATCAGCGGGATGTAGACGGCCAGCACGATCCGCGGGTGGGAGGCCCCGGCCGTGCCGATGACCAGCAGACCGATCAGCTGGATGACCGGCACGCCGATGTTGCCGCCGCCCGCGTTGAGCCCGAGCGCCCAGCCCTTCTTGCGCAGCGGGTAGAACGAGTTGATGTTGGTCATGGACGACGCGAAGTTCCCGCCGCCGACCCCGGTGAGCGCCGCGACCACCATGAACGTCGTGTACGAGGTGCCGGGCTCCATCACCACGGCCGCCGCGATCGCGGGCACCAGCAGCATCGCGGCGCTGATGATCGTCCAGTTGCGCCCGCCGAAGCGGGCCACGGCGAACGTGTACGGCACCCGGAGCACCCCGCCGACCAGGGTGGGCATCGCGACCAGGAAGAACTTCCCGGCCGGGTCGACCCCGTACTCCGGCCCCATGAACAGGACCATCACCGACCACAGGCTCCAGATGGAGAAGCCGATGTGCTCGGAGAGGATGGAGAAGACCAGGTTCCGCGTCGCGATCCGCTCCCCCTTCTCCCGCCAGAACGTCTCGTCCTCCGGATCCCACTCCTCGATCCAGCGGCCTCCCTTACGGGCGGCGGTGGTGGTCGGGGCAGTCATCACGCCTCCACGGTGCTCGATGTCGTCACCGACCCTAGGGACGGCGGATTACCGCCCTGTGGCCAGAGGTGACCGCCACGAAACCTTGCTCTCACCCGGGGGACCGGGGCGCGGTGAGGGGTCCGACACCCACCCCGTGTCGTACGTTCCCGGTACCGTAAGCCCTGCAAGCCCCGCCCGCGCCGCCGGAGGACCGCATGAGCACCCAGCCGGATCACTCGTACGACCCGGTCATGGCGGCCATCGCGCGTCATCCCGCGCGCGCCGCCCGTCTCCGCGAGCTGGAAGCGCTGGCCGCGAACACGGACGACATCGTCCAGGCACGCGAGGCCATCGCGGAGATCGGCCGCATCCTGGACGCCGCGTTCGCCGAGGCCGGGGTAAAGCGAGGGGCAGGCGTGAGCGGAGCCGTGCCCCGGTGCAGCCCCAACGGTGCATCCGTACACCGACGTGCCCGGAGGACCGCATGAGCGCACATCCCGTCGAACCGCCTTTCGGTAGCGCCATCCCCCGGCCGGAGCGGACCCCGGAATCGCTGCGCCTCGCCCTCGCACGGGTCGCGCCCCACCGCCTCGGCGAGATGGAGACGCAGAAGAACGAGGCGTTCGCGCTGGCGGCCGAGCACAACAACCTGGGCCCGATCCACCAGTGGCTGACCATCTGGGCAGGCGAGGTCGAGATCGAGCGCCGCCCGGACCTGGCCGCGCGACGTCGCAATGCCGAGCACGCCGTCCACACCCTGGACAGGGACGCCCCCGCGTGGCGCTCCGCCATGAAGGAACTCCTGGCCGTCGTGAACGAAGCCCGGGAAGCGACCGCGTGAGCTGGTCGTGGGAGTACGAGCCCAGCGAAGAGCACGTCGCGGGCGGCGCCCCGCCCGCGCTGATCGCCGAAGTGGAGAAGAAGGCGGACGAGCTGGTCCGAGCGGCCGCCGCCCTGTACCTGGACGGCACTGCCTACCAGGGCTCATCGCCACGCGGCGAGAACCACCTCGTACCCGGCGGCATGTTCGTCTGCCAGGTGATCCCGCGGCTGGAGCGCGTCTTCATCCTGCAGGTCACGGCCTGGTGATCGTCACCGCCTGACCTGCCGCCCGGCCGGGGCGGCAGGTGGGCTTCCGCCCGTGCGCCTGATCCACGGGCTTTCCCAGCATTTTGTCAACGCCATTGACATACCTCTCCGCGCCCACCTATACCTCTGCCCATCGAAGCGCTTCGACGAACGTTGCACGTGCACATTCCTCCCAACCCTCCCGGAGGCAGTGGATGTTGACGGCACGGACACGGACGAGACGACGGACGGGACGGACGGTGGCCGGGATCGCGGGCGCGGTCGCGGGGGTCCTGGTCCTGGCGGGGTGCGGGGGCGGTGGGGATGAGGCCGGGGACGGCAAGACGCTCACGCTGTGGCACTACGAGGCGCCCAACGGCGCCATGGGCGCGGCCTGGAGCCAGGCGATCGAGGAGTTCAAGAAGAGCCATCCGGGCGTGACGGTGAAGTTCGAGGAGAAGGGCTTCGAACAGATCCAGAAGACCGCCTCGATGGTGCTGGGCTCGGACAGCGCGCCCGATCTCATGGAGTACAACAAGGGCAACGCCACCACCGGGCTGCTCTCCAAGCAGGGGCTGCTCACCGACCTCTCCCCGGAGGTCACCAAGCGCGGCTGGGACAAGCCGCTGAGCGCCGGGGTGCGCACCACCAGCCGGTACGACGCGCAGGGCGTGATGGGCTCCGGCAAGTGGTTCGGGGTGCCGAACTACGCCGAGTACACGATGGTCTTCTACAACAAGACCCTGTTCGAGAAGCACAAGGTCAAGGTCCCGGCCACCTTCGCGGAGTTCTCCGCCGCGCTGAAGGCGTTCCAGAGCAAGGGCGTCACCCCGCTGGCCAGCGCGGGCGCCGAATACCCCGCCCAGCAGTACGTCTACCAGCTGGCCCTGTCCAAGGCGGACCGCGCCTGGGTGGACGCGTACGAGCAGTACAAGGGCAAGCCGGACTTCCACGACGCCGCCTGGACCTACGGCGCCACCACCTTCGCCGACTGGGTGAAGAAGGGCTACATCGCGAAGAGTTCCAGCGGCGCCAAGGCCGAGGACGCGGGGGCGGCGTTCATCGCGGGGAAGTACCCGATGTTCTTCTCCGGCAGCTGGTGGTTCGGCCGCTTCAAGTCGGAGATCAAGGACGAGTGGGGCACGTTCCCCTTCCCCGGCTCGAAGCTGACCCTCGGCTCCGGCGGCAATCTGTGGGTCGTCCCCAAGGGCGCGAAGAACAAGCGGCTCGCGTACGACTTCATCGACATCACGATGAAGAAGGGCATCCAGAACACCCTGGGCAACAAGGGCGGCGTGCCCGTGGCCGCCGATCCGGCCGCGATCACCGACCCCAAGGCCAAGAGCCTGATCGAGGACTTCACCGCCTATTCCGACCGCGGCGGCCTCGCCTTCTACCCGGACTGGCCGGTGCCCGGCTTCTACGACACCCTCGTCTCCGAGACCCAGAAGCTGATGACGGGCGACGCGAAGCCCGGCGCCTACCTGGACGCGCTGGAGAAGGCGTACGAGGCGGGCGCGCCGAAGGGATGAGCAGGCAGCGGCGCGAGTATCCGTACACGCTCTTCCTGATCCCCGGCGCGCTGGCCTTCCTCGCCGTCATCGTCGTACCCAGCCTGATGAACACCGGGATCAGCTTCACCCACTGGCAGGGCGTCGGCACCCCGGAGTGGGCCGGGCTGGCCAACTACCGGGCCCTGCTGGACGACGACGCCTTCTGGGAGTCCTTCCGGCACAGCCTCGCCATGGTGGTGGCGATGGCGGCGATCCCGACCGCGCTCGGCCTGGTGCTGGCGGCCGCGCTGTTCGACTTCGTCGGCAAGCACTTCGGGGCCCGCACCGCGAGCGTGCTGCGCGCCTGCTTCTACCTCCCGCAGGTGCTGCCGATCGCGGTGGCGGGCATCGTCTGGAGCTGGATCCTGGCCCCCGAGGACGGCGCCCTCAACGATGTGCTGGCGGCGGTCGGCCTCGGCTCGCTGCGCCACGACTGGCTGGGCGACCCGGACCTCGCGCTGTACAGCGTGATGGGCGTGATGGTCTGGGTCCAGCTGGGCTTTCCGCTGGTGGTGTTCATGGCGGGGCTGCAGCGCGTCGACCCGTCCCTGTACGAGGCGGCCGAGCTGGACGGCGCCTCGTGGTGGCGGCGGTTCTGGCACGTCACTCTGCCGCAGATCCGCCCGGAGATCTCCGTCGTGCTGCTGTGGTGCACGATCGCCGCGCTCAAGGTGTTCGGCGCGGTGTACGTGCTCACCAAGGGCGGGCCGGGCGGGGCGACCAATGTCCCCTCGTACTTCTCGTTCCAGTCGTTCTTCGAGAAGACGCAGGTCGGGTACGGCTCCGCGGTCTCGACCGTGCTCACCGTGATCATCCTGGCGCTGGCCCTGGTCGCCCTGCGCCTCCAGACGAGGGCGGAGGACCAGGAGCGATGAGGGCTCTGCGGCGATATCCGGTGCTGGCCGCGCTGATCGCGGCGGCCGTCCTCATGGTGCTGCCGTTCCTGGTGGTCGCCCTCAACGCGGTCAAGTCGCCCGCCGAGTACTCCGCGAACGGGCCGCTGAGCCTCCCGAAGGGGCTCTATCTGGACGGGATCACGGACTTCTGGGAACGGGTCGACTTCGGGCAGAAGCTGATCAACTCCGTACTGATCTCGGGCTCGGTCGCGGTCGGCGCCGCCGTGCTGTCCGTCCTCAACGCGTACGCGATCGGCATCGGCCGGGTGAAGGGCCGCCCCTGGGTGCTGGCCTTCTTCGTGCTGGCGAACATGCTGCCGCAGGAGGCGCTGGTCTACCCCGTCTACTACCTGTCGAAGGAGGCGGGGCTGTACGACACCCGGCTGAGCGTGATCCTCGTCTTCATCGTCGTCCAGGCCGCGTTCGGCACGTATCTGCTCGCCTCCGTCCTCGGCGCCTTCCCCCGGGAGATCATCGAGGCGGCGCGGATCGACGGCGCGAACAAGTGGCAGGTGCTGTGGCGGGTGGTGGTGCCGGTCAGCCGCCCGACCATCGGGGTGCTGTTGGTGTTCTTCTTCATCTGGACCTGGAACGAGTTCCTGCTGCCGCTGGTGATGCTGATCTCCAACGACAACCAGACGGTGTCGGTCGCCCTCGGCGTCCTCCAGGGCCAGCGGCTGATGGACGCCACCATGACCAACGCGGCCGCCCTGCTCGGCGTGATCCCCGCGGTCGTCTTCTTCCTGATCTTCCAGCGGACCCTGACCCGGGGCATCGCCGCGGGCGCGGTCAAATGACTCATATGACGAGGAGCGCCCCGCATGAAGTTCAGCGACGGCTACTGGCTGCTGCGCGAGGGCGTACGCGCCGCCCACCCCACCGGGGTCCTCGACGTGGAGACCGGCCCCGGCCACCTCACCGTGCACGCCCCCACCCATCCGGTCCAGCGCCGCGGCGATCTCCTCAAGGGGCCGGTCCTCACCCTGACCTGCACCGCGCCGCTGCCGGGCGTGATCGGGGTCCGGCTCACCCACTTCGCGGGCGGGGCCGACCGGGGCCCGTCGTTCGAGCTGGCCAACGGCTCATATGGGGAGGTGAGCTGCGACGAGGACGAGGCCCGGCTCACCTCCGGCGCGCTCACCGTACGCATCGCCCGCACCGGCCCCTGGCGCGTCGCCTTCGAGGCCGACGGGCGCCCGCTCACGGGCAGCGGGCCCAAGGACACCGGCATCATGGAGACGGCCGACGGCCACCACTATCTGCGCGAGCGGCTGCTCTTACGCGTCGGCACCTCCGCGTACGGCCTCGGTGAGCGCTTCGGCCCGCTGGTGAAGAACGGCCAGACCGTGGACATCTGGAACGCGGACGGCGGCACCGCCACCGAACAGGCCTACAAGAACGTCCCCTTCTACCTCACCGACGCGGGCTACGGCGTCTTCGTCGACCACCCCGGCGAGGTCTCCTTCGAGGTTGGCTCGGAGGCGGTGTCCCGCGTCCAGTTCAGCGCCGAGTGCCAGGAGCTGACGTACTACGTCATCCACGGGCCCACCCCGAAGGACATCCTGCGCACCTACACCGCGCTCACCGGCCGCCCCGCGCTGCCGCCCGCCTGGTCCTTCGGGCTGTGGCTGTCCACCTCCTTCACCACCTCCTACGACGAGGAGACGGTCACCGGCTTCGTGGACGGCATGGGGACACGCGAACTGCCGCTGTCCGTCTTCCACTTCGACTGCTTCTGGATGCGCGAACACCACTGGTGCGACTTCACCTGGGACCCGCGCGTCTTCCCCGACCCGGAGGGCATGCTGCGGCGGCTGCGCGAACGGGGCCTGCGCGTGTGCGTGTGGATCAACCCGTACATCGCGCAGCGCTCCCCGCTCTTCGCCGAGGGCAAGGCGGCCGGTCATCTGCTGAAGCGGCCGGACGGCTCGGTGTGGCAGTGGGACCTGTGGCAGCCGGGCATGGCCCTGGTCGACTTCACCAGCCCCGCCGCGCGCGCCTGGTACGCGGAGAAGCTGACCGCGCTGCTCGACATGGGCGTGGACTGCTTCAAGACCGACTTCGGCGAGCGGGTGCCGCTGGACGTGGTGTACGCGGACGGCTCCGACCCCGAGCGGATGCACAACTACTACACCCACCTCTACAACCGCACCGTCTTCGAGGCGCTGCGCGAGCGGCGGGGCGAGCGCGAGGCCGTCGTCTTCGCGCGCTCCGCGACCGCGGGCAGCCAGCAGTTCCCGGTGCACTGGGGCGGCGACTGCGAGTCCACGTACGAGGCGATGGCCGAATCGCTGCGCGGCGGGCTCTCCCTCGGACTGTCCGGCTTCGGCTTCTGGAGCCATGACATCGGCGGCTTCGAGGGCACCCCCGACCCCGCGCTCTTCAAGCGGTGGATCGCCTTCGGGCTGCTGTCCTCGCACAGCAGGCTGCACGGTTCGTCCTCCTACCGCGTGCCGTGGCACTTCGACGAGGAGTCGATCGCGGTGCTGCGCTTCTTCACCCGACTGAAGCTGCGGCTGATGCCGTATCTGTACGAGGCGGCGCGGCAGGCGCACGGCGAGGGCCTGCCGGTGATGCGCGCGATGGTCCTCGAATTCCCCGGCGACCCCGGGTGCGCGGGGCTTGAGCGGCAGTACATGCTCGGTGGAGATCTGCTGGTCGCGCCGGTATTCGACGACGAGGGCGAGGTCGCGTACTACGTCCCGGAGGGGGTGTGGACGCACGTACTCAGCGGCCGGACCGTGCGCGGCCCGCGCTGGGTGCGCGAGCGGCACGGCTTCCTGAGCGTCCCGCTGCTGGCCCGGCCGGGCGCGGTGATCCCGTTCGGCGCGGCGTACGACCGCCCCGACGCCGACTGGGCGGACGGCATCACGCTGCGAGTGTACGAACCCTCCGCCCTGCCCGGCACCGGGGTCACCGTCCGCGTCCCGGCCCCGGACGGCTCGACGGCCGTCGCGTTCACCGTCGTACGGGACGGGGACGCGCTGCACGCCGAGGCCGACCGGGCGCCGGGGGCGTGGCGGGTGGAGGTGGTGGGCGGTCCGTCCGCCGACGCGGAGGCGGGGACGGCCGCCCTTGCCCTGCCGCTCAGCAGCGACGGGGCTTGACCCAGGAGCACTCCAGGTCCGCCGCTTGCGCGCTCTTCGCGCCGCCCCGTACGCCCTGGGGGCTGCCCTTCGCCAGCGTCACCACGATCGCGTCCTCCAGGCTCTTCACGGAGGGGGCGAGATAGTTGTTGAGAACGATGCTGTAGACCAGCTCCCGGCCGTCCGCGTCGGTGACGTACCCGGAGAGCCCGGACGCGCCGGTCAGGGAGCCGGTCTTGCCGCGCGCGTTGCCTGCGGCGGGGGTGCCGCACATGCGCGAGCGGAGCGTGCCGCCGGTGAGGCGGTCCGGGGCGCAGGCCACCGGCAGGGAGGCGTACCAGTCCGCGTACCAGGGCTGCTGACGGGCCGCCAGCAGCAGCTCGGTGAGCTGCCCGGCCGCGATGTTGTCCATCCGGGACAGCCCGGACCCGTCGACCTGCCGCACCGCCCCCGTGTCCACTCCTTGTTGCTTCAGCCAGTCGGAGATGGCGGCCAGCCCCGCGCTCCAGGTGCCGCGCCCGGCCGTCTCGTGGCCGATGGCCTTGGTGAGGGCTTCGGCGTGGATGTTGTTGGAGAGCTTCATGAACGGAACCAGCAGCTTCTTGAGCGGCATCGACCGATGCGAGGCGAGTGGCCGCGCCTCCTGTGGCGTCCCCTCCCCAAGCCTCGTGTCCCCCGCGACCCGCACCCCATGCCGCTTGAGCGCATCGGCGAACACGGCGGCGGCGTACCCGGTGGGCTCCCAGACGCTGACCCACTCCTTGGCGGTCTGCGCCCCGGCCGCGATGGCGCCGCTGACGGTGATGGTGTTGGTGCCGTGCCGCCGCTCGACGGTGAGACCGCCGCCGCTCCCGGTGGTCGCCCGGTTGTCGATCCGTACGTACCGGGTCGAGGGCGTGACGGTGACCTTCGGCCGCTCCCCCTTGGTCGCCCCGGGCGCGACCTCGACGATGACGCTGCCCGCGTCGTAGTCGGTGTCGGGGGCGACGGTGAGCGCGGAGATCCCCGCCGCGTAGTACGAGGACTCGTCGTCGGCCGCCCAGGAGCGGCCCGCGCGCTGTGCGTCGAACCGGGTGTCGTCGGCGATCAGCCGCCCCGTGACCCGCCGGACCCCCGCGTCGGCGACGCCCTTCGCCAGCCGGTCGAAGTCCGAGGCGAGCAGGGTCGGATCACCGGTCCCCCGCAGAAACAGATCGCCGCGCAGGGTGCGCCCATGGCGGGTGCCCTCGCCCAGGACATCGGTCCGGAAGGTGTGGTCGGGCCCCAGCAGCCCCATGGCGGCGGCCGAGGTGAACAGCTTGGTGTTGGAGGCGGGCATCAGCCGGTCGTCGGCCCGGTGCCGGTACAGAACGTCGCCGGAGTCGGCGTCGGCCACCACCACCCCGGCCGCCCCACCCCGCAGCAGCGGATCGTCGAGGACTTTGTCGAGTGCTGTGTCGGTCCCCCCACGCGAGGCATCGGCCCCGGCGGGTGAACTCCAGGTGAGGGTCGCGACCAACCCGATGACGAGGGGCCAGGCCCAGGCGCGCGCACGGCGGTTCACGGGTGTTCTCATGGCACGGCAGGATCCCGCACCCGGCCGCCGCGCGACAGAGCGCCGCGGAGGGCACACGACGAGAGGTGAACCACCGATGGATCACGGCATGCCCGGCGCCGACCTGCTGTGCATCGCGATCGGCCTGCTCGCCTACGGATACGCCCTGCGCGACGCCCGACTGGTCCTCCGGCTGCGCCGCGAGGGGCTGCGTACGGAGGGAATCGTGGTAGCCAACGTCGCCGACCGCCGCGACCGGAACCCCATCCAGACGCCGGTCATACGCTTCCGCGACCACCAAGGCCACGACGTACGGTTCACCCCCGCGGCCTCGGGCATCGGCCTGGGCCTGGCGACCGGGCGCCATGTGGACGTGGTGTACCTCCCGACCGACCCCCAGAAGGCCCGGGTACGGATGCGACGCCACATGATGGCCCCGATGGCGGGCCTGACCCTGTGCGGCACGCTCTTCCTCGGCTTCGGCCTACTGATCGCCTTCGCCTGACACCCCCGACGCGGCCCCGCAGCCCCGACCCCGCCGGGCGCCCGGAAGCACGGCGCCCGGCTCGCCGCCCGGCGGCACCCGGGCCGCGTGCGGCGGTGCGCGGCGACCGGCACGAGCGCCGCCAAGCGGGTACGCCATGAGCGGCACGGGGTCCACGGCCATCGGCCGCAGTCGGCACGCGGCCGCTGACGGGCGAGCCGCCCGGGCATCAGCCGCCGACCACGCGCGGCACAGCGTGCTGGACCAGCCGGGACCAACGCGCCACGGCCATCGGCCATCGTCGCCGCACGGCGCACGGCGCACGGCGCACGGCGCAGGGCGTACGGCCGCCAACCCGGTGGGCGGCAGCGCAGGGCCGGGGCACCAACCGCCTCCACACCGCACGCGGCGCGGGCAACACCCACACCCCGCGCAGGCGCAGGCGCAGCAGGGCGATGGCGTCAGCCGTTCTCCGCCGGGCGGCCCGCCGTCAGCGTGAGGCTGGCGGGGAGGGCCGCTACCGCCTCGTGGAGGCGGGCGGCCAGGGCTCGGGGGGCCGGGGGGTCCGCCCGGGCCACCCAGGCCGCCATCGCGCAGCGGTGCGCGGCGATCAGCATGTCGACGGCCAGCCGGGGCCGTGGGTCGCCCGGTTCCCCGAGGCCGAACCTGCGGTGCAGTATGTCCAGCGCCTCCCGCGTCGTGGACTCGCAGAACTGCAGGCCGTGCGCGGCCATCGAGGGCGTCTGCTCGGCCAGTCGGCGGCTGAGCAGGACCCGGCGGGCCCAGCCCTCGTCGGCGATCCGGTCCAGCGCGGCCAGCAGCGCGTCCCGCCCCAGCTCCACCACCAGCGGCGGCAGCGCGCCCGGTTCCGCGCTCTCCAGCTCCTCCAGGAAGGCCCGCCAGAGGTCCTGTTCGGGGGCCATCGCGACGTCTTCCTTGCTGCTGAAGTTCCGGAAGAAGGTGCGCTTGGAGACCTCCACCTCCTCGCACAGCTCATCCAGCGTCACGCCGCCGAAGCCGCGCTCGGTGAACAGCTCCAGCGCGGTGTCGATCAGCGCCTGACGGGTGCGCCGCTTCTTGCGTTCGCGCAGCGACGGGGTGGGGGCGGCAGTCACGACGACGAGTGTAACGCGAAAGCGAATGCCACTTGCGCGCTTACGCCACTCAGTGGCATAAATAAGCCCTCACTCCACTCCCCGAAAGGCCAACGCCCCATGCGCGCCCTGATCGTCGACAGCTCCGCCCCCTCCGGTCTCCGCCTCGGCGAGACGGAAGACCCCACCCCCGCCGCGCACGAGGCACTCGTCCGGGTGACCGCGACCTCCCTCAACTACGGCGAGACCGCCCACCGCAACGAGGCCCCCGACGGCACGGTGCTCGGCTGGGACGCCGCCGGGGTGATCGAGCGTGCCGCCGCCGACGGCTCCGGACCCGCCGCCGGGACGCCCGTCGTCACCATCGGCGAGGCGGGCGGATGGGCCGAACTGCGCGCCGTACACACCGGCATGCTCGGCACCGCACCCGCCGAGGCGGACCCGGGCCCGCTCAGCACCCTCCCGGTCGCGGGGGCGAGCGCGCTGCGCGCCCTGCGCCGGGTCGGCGACACCCTCGGCCGCCGCATCCTCGTCACCGGCGCCACGGGCGGCGTCGGCCGGTACGCCGTCCAACTCGCCCGCCTCGGCGGGGCGTACGTCATCGCCACCACCGGCGACCCGGCGGCCCACGGCGACGGCCTGCGCGCACTGGGCGCGGACGCGGTGATCACGACCCCGGACGAGATCACCGAACCCGTGCACGGCGTGGTGGACCTCGTCGGCGGCCCGCAGCTCGTCCAGGCCTTCGACACGCTCGCCGCACACGGCACCCTGGTCTCGGTCGGCCATGTGACGGGCCAGCCCGAGACGTTCCCCTTCGGCGCCCTCTACGGCAACGCGGGCCGCCACGAGCGCTCTATCGTCACCTTCCACCTGCTGGAACACCCGGACCTCACCCCGGACCTGACCTGGCTCGCCGAACGCCTCACCACGGGCGCCCTGGACCCGCAGATCGCCTGGCGCGGCGGCTGGGACCGCGCCGAAGAGGCCGTAGCGGCCCTCCTGGAACGCCGCCTCCACGGCAAGGCCGTCCTCGACATCGGCTGACCCACTCCCCCCTCTAGTCAACTTTGACTAGACTGTCCCGCATGGGCGAGAAGACCATTCCGATGCTGCCGTGCCGGACCCTCCAGCCGGTCCTCGACTTCTACACCGTCCTCGGATTCGAAGCGACCTTCCAGCAGAAGAGCCCCAACCCGTACGCGGTCGTGGAGCGCGGCGGCATCCAGCTCCACTTCTTCGGGATGAAGGGATACGAACCAACCGAGTCGTACAGCACGTGCCTCATCTACACCGACGACATCGACGGACTGCACGCCGCCTTCCGGACCAGCCTCAAGGCGGCGTACGGAAAGATCCCGACGCGCGGCCTGCCGCGCATCGGGTCACTGCGCGACACCTCGCACGGCGTACGGCAGTTCCTCATGTCCGACCCCGGCGGCAACTGCCTGCGGATCGGGCAGCAGACCAGCCAGGAACACCACCACCGCGCCGCCCCCAAGGAGACCTTCCCCCGAGCCCTGCACCACGCGCTGCTCTTCGCCGACTCCCGGGACGACCCGGCGGCCGCCGCGAAGATCCTCGACCGGGCGCTGCGCAGGGAGGACGAGCGCCCCACGCCCCTGCAGTCGCTCCGCCTCCTCGTCCTGCGCGCGGACGTCGCCAGGCGCCTCGGTGACGAGGAGACCGCGACATCCGCCCTCACCCGGGCCGCCGCGGTCGACCTCACCGCGCAGGAGCGCGCATCGGCTCACGACGACCTCGAACGCCTGGCGGAGCTACGGGACTAGGGGGCGCGGACACGACGAAGGCCCCGCCGGGTGGCGGGGCCTTCGTCGTACATGGGATGAGTGGAGATGGCGGGAATCGAACCCGCGTCCAACGGTGCGGAATCAGGGCTTCTCCGAGCGCAGTCCGCTGTGATTTTCTCGGCCCCGGAGATCACGCGGACAAGTCTCCGACGGGCTCAGTCACTGTTTGATTTCCCACTACACCCCGTGACCGGGTCTAGTGGTTTAGTTCCCTAGTCGATGCCAGGATCCGGGTCGGGAACAGCCCCGGGCTGACACTTCGCAAAGTCGCTACTTAGGCAGCGAGGGCGAAGGAATCGCGCTTGGTGTTGGCGATTATTGGTTGCGACATATGGTTTACGAGATCATTGCCGCTTCCTCGGCTCGCTTCCCCTGCTTCGACAGCCGCTGTCGAAACCGATCATCCCCATGTCTTTTTATCAAGGTGGTGCCGCGCCCTCGAAGGGGCGCATCGCCATCATAGGTGAACAACCCGCTACGGGGCCACATCATTCCCGCCGGGCGTCGCCCGAGGTCAGACCCGGCCCCGCTCGCGGCGGCGGACGGCCGAGATCGCCCGCTCGGTCTCGCGGCGGTCCTGCTTCTCGCGGAGCGTCTGGCGCTTGTCGTAGTCCTTCTTGCCCTTGGCGAGCGCGACCTCGACCTTGGCGCGGCCGTCCTTGAAGTACAGGGACAGCGGCACGATCGTGTGGCCGGTCTCCTGGGTCTTGTGGACCAGCTTGTCGATCTCCGCCCGGTGCAGCAGCAGCTTGCGGCGGCGGCGCGCCGAGTGGTTGGTCCACGTCCCCTGGCTGTACTCGGGGATGTGCACGTTGTGCAGCCACGCCTCACCGTTGTCGAGCTGCGCGAAGCCGTCGGCGAGCGAGGCGCGCCCCTGGCGCAGCGACTTCACCTCGGTGCCGGTCAGCACCAGGCCGCACTCGTAGGTGTCGATGATGTGGTAGTCGTGCCGCGCCTTCTTGTTCTGCGCGATCAGTTTGCGACCCGTCTCTTTAGCCATAGCGAGGCCATTCTCGCACTAGGACCCGCCCCCGAGGCCACTCAATACTGTCCGCGCGCGCGTCTCGGCGCTCTGTCCGTCGTCGCCGTGGACGGTGAGGTCGGGCGCGATGCCCTCGCCGTCGACGTTGCGCCCGGCGGGGGTGCGGTAGTGGCCCACGGTCAGCTCGGCGACCGAGCCGTCGGCGAGCTTGCTGGGCATCTGCACCGAGCCCTTGCCGAAGGTGCGGGAGCCGACGACGATGGCGCGGCCCCGGTCCTGGAGGGCGCCGGCGAGCAGTTCGGCGGCGCTCATGGTGCCGCCGTCGACGAGGACGACCAGCGGGCTGCGGATGTCGCCGCCGGGCCGGGCGTCCAGGACGCGCTGCTCACCCCGTACGTCGTACGTGGCGACCAGCCCGCCGTCGAGGAAGGACGAGGCGGTGGTGACGGCCTCGGTGACCAGGCCGCCGGAGTTGCCGCGCAGGTCGAGGAGGATGCCGTCGCCCGGGGGCACCTGCCGCACCGCGCGCCGCACCTGGTCGCCGGAGCCCTTGGTGAAGGAGTCGACCTTGATGCGGACGGCGCGCGGCCGCTGGTCGCCGACGCGGTCGACGGTGACCGGCTCGGTGGTCAGCCGCGTCCGGTGCAGGGTCTGCCGCCACCGGTGGCCGTCGCGCTCCAGCCCGAGCGCCACCGGCGTGCCCGACGAGCGCCCGGCGTGTCCGCGCAGCCGGGCGACGACCTCGGTGACGGGGCGGCCGGTGGCCTTCGTACCGTCGACGGACAGCAGCCGGTCCCCGGCCCGCAGCCCGGCCCGGTCGGCGGGGCTGCCGGGCTGGACCTCGTCCACTTCGATCCGGCCGCCGGTTCCGACCCGCGCGGAGACCCCGACGCCGACGTAGGCGCCGTCGAGGTGCTGGCGGAATCCCTCGTACTCATGGGCGCTGTAGACCGCGCCCCACCGGTCGCCGCTGCGGCTCACCACGTCACGGGCGGCCTGCGAACCGGACTTCCCGTCCTTCTCGGCCGCTGCCGCTGCCGCCTGGACCTGATCGCTCTCGACGGAGCCGGCGGCGACCGGGCGGATCGGTATCCGCGCGGCCGACGAGCCCCGGTCGGCGGCCCGGGCGGGACCTTCCGCGCCCCACGAGCCGGTGGCGGCGCCGGTGGCGAGCACGCTCACGAAGACCAATGTCAGGGCGGCCCCGTGGCGAATGCGGCGGGGATGGACGAACAAACACGGGCCCGACATGCCGGTGAGTGTAGGGCAAGCCCGGGCGCCGTACGGCTGGTTGTGAGGTACGGCGCCCCAGGCGAATGTCACACCTTGAGGTACTTGCGGAGCGCGAAGAAGGCCGCGAGGGCGGGCATGAGGAGCCCGATCGCCAGCACCAGCGGCAACTTGGCCAGCACCGCGTCCCAGCCGATGAAGTTGATCACGTCGATCTTGCCCGCGAGCCAGTTGTCGACCAGGAAGTACTGGCCGCTGACGAGGAGTACGCAGGCGAAGCCCGCCCCCATCAGCCCCGCGATGGCGGCCTCCATGATGAACGGCATCTGGATATAGAAGCTGGACGCGCCGACGAGCCGCATGATCCCGGTCTCCCGGCGGCGGCTGAACGCCGACACCCGCACCGTGTTCACGATCAGCATCAACGCGACCACCAGCATCAGCGTCATCACGCCGAGCGCCGCGTAGTTCATGCCGTTGAGCAGATTGAAGAGATCGTCGACCAGGGCCTTCTGGTCCTGTACCTCCTGCACCCCGGGCCGGGCGGCGAAGGCGGTGGAGATGACGTCATACCGCGTCGGGTCCTTCAGCTTGATGCGGAAGGACTCCTGCATCTGGTCCGGCGTCAGCGAATCGGCGAGCGGTGAATCGCCGAACTGCTCCTTGTAGTGCTTGTACGCCTGCTCGCTCGTCTCGAACTGAACCGAGTCGACGATGTTCATCTGATTCAGTTCGGAGCGGATCTCCTTTTTCTGGACCTCGGTGGCCGCGCCTTTCGCGCAGTTGGCCGACGACTCCTTGTCGTTCTTGTTGCAGAGGAAGATCGAGACGTTGACCTTGTCGTACCAATAGCCCTTCATCGTGCTCACCTGCTGGCTCATCAGCAGGGACCCGCCGAACAGGGCGAGGGAGAGGGCTACGGAGACGATCACCGCGAAGGTCATCGTGAGATTGCGGCGGAGACCGACGCCGATCTCCGACAGGACGAACTGGGCGCGCATGGCGTCCTTTCAGTGCTGGTAGCCGTAGACGCCGCGGGACTGGTCGCGGACGAGACGGCCCTTCTCAAGTTCGATCACGCGCTTGCGCATCTGGTCCACGATCTGCTGGTCGTGCGTGGCCATGACGACCGTGGTGCCGGTCCGGTTGATCCGGTCCAGCAGCTTCATGATCCCAACGGAGGTCTGCGGGTCCAGGTTGCCCGTCGGCTCGTCGGCGATCAGCAGCATCGGACGGTTCACGAACGCGCGCGCGATGGCCACGCGCTGCTGCTCACCACCGGACAGCTCGCCGGGCATCCGCTCGTCCTTGCCACCCAGCCCCACCAGGTCGAGCACCTCGGGCACGGTCTTGCGGATCGCGCCGCGCGGCTTGCCGATCACCTCCAGCGCGAAGGCGACGTTCTCCCCGACCGTCTTGTTGGGGAGCAGCCGGAAGTCCTGGAACACCGTGCCCAGCTGGCGGCGCATCTGCGGCACCTTCCAGTTGGACAGCCGCGCGAGATCCTTGCCCAGCACATGGACCGCGCCGTGGCTCGCCCGCTCCTCCCGGAGCAGCAGCCGGAGGAAAGTGGACTTACCCGACCCCGAGGAGCCCACCAGGAAGACGAACTCGCCCTTCTCGATCTCGAGCGAGACATCCCGGAGTGCGGGACGGGTCTGCTTGGGGTAAGTCTTGGATACGTTGTCGAATCGGATCACTGATGCACCACGGTGACCTGGGTAGCGGTACGGGCTGCCGCCGGAGCGGCTCCCGTCGGTGAGCGTGACCATACGCGAACCGCGCGCGGGTGCGCAGCGCCCATCCGGCTTGGTGCGTTTATTCACGGCACTATTGGGGGCAAACGGTTGACAAACTGGCCGTCGGACCGTCCGAAACGGCCACAGAACCGGTACGGATGCGGCACGGAATCATGCGGGGCGCGCCGAACCGGGCGGAAGCTGGCACAGTGGAAGGGGAACCAACCCATTTCCCTGAGCGTTGGCCCCATATCTACTGCGGCACCGCCGCGCGGGAGGAGAAAGCGCATGACGTACGACAGGCTCGTCTGCGCCAACTGCGCGAGCCCCGTCAGCGAGGGCCGCTGCCCGGTCTGCCGGGCCAGCAGGGAGCGCCTGCAGCAGCAGGAGGGCCCCTTCGCCGGGCTGACCCCCGCCGCGCTGATAGCGCTCCTGGTGGCGCTGATCGCGGTGGCCGTGCTCGCCCACGAGATGGCAGCCGCGGCGTAACGCAGCGTAACCGCTCTCCCGGCCGCACGTTCGGTCCAGCCGCACTTTCGATACCGACGCCCGAGGGGCCCGGAGCTCTGCAGCGCTCCGGGCCCCTCGACGTGCGTGCGGCGTATGAATCAGGCCACGTTGTTGTTGCGGTTCGCGAGCCGCGGCATGAAGCGGAAGCCGATGCCACCCGCGATCATCGTCGCGGCACCGATCAGCAGGAAGGTGGTCTCGGAGGAGGCACCGGTCTCGGCCAGCTCTTCCTTGGCCTTGCCCTGCTCGACCGGCTTGGAGCCGACGCTGTCGGTGTCCGTGTTGTCGTCGCAGTTGGTGGAGTCGAGGTCCACGGTGCAGGTCGAGTCGTCGCCGCCACCCGCGCCGCCGCCCTGGCTGGGCGAGGAGCTGGGCTGGCCGGAGGGCTCGTCCGTGGGCTCGTCGGTCGGCTGGCCCGTCGGCTCATCGGTCGGCTGACCGGTGGGCTCGTCGGTCGGCTCGTCCGTCGGCTCGTCGGTCGGCTCGTCCGTCGGGAGCGTCGGCAGCCCGGTGGGCAGGCCGGTCGGCTCGTCCGTCGGCTCGTCGGTGGGCTCATCCGTCGGCTCACCGGTGGGAATCTCGGTCGGCTCGTCGGTCGGGTCGTCGGGGTTGTGGATGCCGACACCGACATCCAGACCCTTCTTGTCCGCGTTGACCGAGGCGTCGACGCCACCGATCCCCACGTCGATCCCCACGGCCGATGCGGCACCGGCAGCGGTCAGCGACGCACCGGCGGCGATCACCGCTGCGGCCGCTACGCGCGCGACACGCAGCCGCGTCTTCTTCGTCATCTACTGCTACCCCCAGTAGCTGTGCTCTCGTCGATGGAGCAGCTATGCAGGGGCCACGGCCGTCAGGGAAAGAAACTCCGCGGGCTTTGCCTGCTCAGGCGATCCGCCGGTCCCCGTTCACACGCGCCCCAGTCATACGCATGCCGCGCGTCAGCCTTCCCAGTTTTCATGGCACCGTCAAGCGTCATTGGGGGCGAGATGTCCGCTATGAAGGCGCTTGTGTGACGCATGGGTACACGACTGTGACCAAAAAGCGTCCTTGAAAGACCACTTGACGATCAGGAAAACCGCAGCGAGTGGCGCCGACCGGGGGTCGACCGGGGCTCAGCTCTGCTGCTCGCGCTTCTTGCGCCAGCGAATTCCGGCCTCCAGGAAGCCGTCCAGCTCGCCGTCGAGCACCCCCTGCGGGTTGCCGACCTCGAACTCGGTGCGCAGGTCCTTGACCATCTGGTACGGGTGCAGGACGTACGAACGCATCTGGTTGCCCCAGGAATTGCCGCCGTCGCCCTTGAGCGCGTCCATCTTGGCCTGCTCCTCCTGGCGGCGGCGCTCAAGCAGCTTCGCCTGGAGGACGTTCATCGCGGTCGCCCGGTTCTGGATCTGCGAGCGCTCGTTCTGGCAGGAGACCACGATGCCGGTGGGGATGTGGGTCAACCGCACCGCGGAGTCGGTGGTGTTGACGCCCTGCCCGCCGGGGCCCGACGAACGGTAGACATCGACCCGCAGCTCGGACTCGTCGATCTCGATGTGGTCGGTCTGCTCGACCACCGGCAGCACCTCGACCCCCGCGAAGGAGGTCTGACGGCGGCCCTGGTTGTCGAACGGCGAGATGCGCACCAGGCGGTGGGTGCCCTGCTCGACGGAGAGCGTGCCGTACGCGTACGGCGTCTGCACGGCGAAGGTGGTCGACTTGATGCCGGCCTCCTCCGCGTACGAGGTCTCGTAGATCTCCGTCTTGTAGCCGTGCCGCTCGGCCCAGCGCAGATACATCCGCTGCAGCTGCTCGGCGAAGTCGGCGGCGTCGACGCCGCCCGCCTCGGCGCGGATGTTGACGACCGCCTCGCGGGCGTCGTACTCGCCGGACAGGAGGGTACGGACCTCCATCTCGTCGACGGCCTTGCGCACCGCGTCCAGCTCGGCCTCGGCCTCGACGCGCGCGTCGTCGTCGCCCTCGTCGGCGGCCAGCTCGAACAGCACCTCGAGGTCGTCGATCCGGCCGCGCAGCTCCTCGGCACGGCGCAGGTGCCCCTGGAGATAGGAGAGCTTGCTGGTGACCTTCTGCGCGTTCTCCGGGTCGTCCCACAGGGACGGGGCCGCCGCCTGCTCCTCGAGCACGGCGATGTCGGCCCGCATCTTGTCGAGGTCCAGGACGGCCTCGATCGACCCCATGGTCGAGGAGAGGGACTTCAGCTCTTCGGATACATCGACGACTGCCACGTGCACCAGCCTAACCGCTATAGAAGGATCTCCGGCCCGTCGGCCCTACCAGGACCGGCGGGCTCTCAGCGGGCGCCGGAGTCCTGTCCGGACCCCTGCCCGGAGTCGCGCGAGCCATGCGAATCCTGGGAGGACGAGTGTTCGCCGCCCTTGGGTGCCTCGTCCCCGTCGTCGCCGCCCGCGACCAGCCAGCCGCCGACGCCCACGACGACCAGCGCCGCCACCGTGGCCGCGGCGACCTTGAGCCGACGGCGGCGCAGCGCCCCCGAAACCGCCGGATGGCGCGCCGAGCCCGCCCGGCGCTGACCGTGTACGCGAGGGGCGCGCGCGGTGCCGTGGGCGCCGCCCGCCAGCTCGTCCGCGCTGGGCACGCGCATGCTGGTGTGCGTCTCGCGGCTGCTGTCCGGTACCGCGCCCGGGACCAGTGGGACCGCGCCGCGCCGCCGACGGGGCGTCCCGCCCTGGCCGTACCCCTGCTCGTACCCCTGGCCCTGGCCCTGACCCTGGCCCGGTCCGGCGGAGGCGGGCTGGTGCCCGCCCTCCGGACGCGCGCCCTCGCCCTCGCGCTGCTCGTGCTCTTCGTCCTCGTCCGGCTCGTCGATGTCCAGCGGCGGATATCCGGCCAGGGTGGGCAGGATCTCGCGCAGCCGCGTGGCCAGCTCCGAGGCGCGCAGCCGGGAGGCCGGGGCCTTGGCCAGGCACTGGAGCAGCAGCTGCCACAGCTCGTCGGGGATGCCGGGCAGCGGGGCGACGGTCTCCGTCACATGGCGGCGCAGGATCGCGCCGGGGTGGCCGCCGCCGAACGGGGTGAAGCCCGCCAGCAGCTCGTACAACACCGTCGCGAGGGCGTACACATCCACGCTGGCGCGCGGCGGCAGCCCCTCGATGATCTCCGGAGCGAGGTAGTCGGGGGTGCCGATGACGCTGCGCGGGTTGGGCGAGCGGCCCTGCGAGGGCTGCTGTCCTCGGGACGGCCTGCCGCCGCGGGCCCGGCCCGGTTCGTCGACCAGGCGCGCGATGCCGAAGTCGGTGAGCAGGGCGGGGTGGGAGCGGCCGGGGCCGAGCGGACCCTGCATGTCCAGCAGGACGTTCTCCGGCTTGACGTCCCGGTGGACGATCCCGGCGGCGTGCGCCGCGGCCAGCCCGTCGGCGACGTCGGCGGCGATCGCGACCGCGGCCTCCGGGGACAGCCGCCGCTCGCGGTCGAGCCGGGTACGGAGATCCGTACCGCGGATCAGGTCCATGACGAGGGCCAGGTCGTTGCCGTCGACCACGAGGTCGCGCACGCCGACCACCCGGGGGTGGTCGAGGCTGAGCAGCGCGGTGCGCTCCTGTACGAAACGGCCCACCAGCTCCTGGTCGGAGGCGAGGTCCTCGCGCAGGAGCTTGATGGCGACCGGGCCCTCGGGACCCTCGCCCAGCCACACCGTGCCGGCGCTGCCGCGTCCCAGGACCTGGTGCGCGGTGTACCGGCTGCCGATCTTCCGTGACAAGACTGCTCCGAATCCTCCGACAGGGGGCACGTTGGCGACAAAGCTACGCGGCTACTGGCGCGTTGGGGGCATCAGACAGCGCCAACTGTCACTTCTGAGCGGAAAACACCCCTTGGATGTCGACAAATCACCTGACTCGGCGCATCGGTCGGGGTACGGAGGAGTTGATCGTGGGTCAGCTCGGGCCGCCGAGTGCGGAGATCCAGTCCTTGACCTCGGTGACCCAGGACGAGACCGCGTCCCAGTAGGACTTGCCCTCGGCGATCCAGTCCTTGAGCGGGGTCAGCTCCCAGACCAGCCAGGAACCGACGACCAGGATCAGGATCACGAACAGACAGCCCTTGAGGCAGCCGAGCCCGGGGATCTTCATCTTGTTGGGGTTGGACCCGCGCTGCCGGGGCTCGCGGCGCGGCTCCGGCTGCTGCGGCGGCGCGTAACGCTGCGGCTGCGGCTCCTGGGGGCGCTGCGGGGCGTACTGCTGCGGCTGCTGCTGTTGCTGGCGGCGCTGCTGACGGCGCGACGGCGGCGGCTGCTGCGGCTGCTGGTACCCCTGCTGCTGGTACTGCTGTTGCTGATACTGCTGCTGTTGCTGCTGGTACTGCCCCGGCGGCTGCTGCGGTGCGGGGCGGTGGGGGCGGCGGCGCAGCGGGTCCTCGCTCGGGTCGAGGTACTGGACCTGCGTCTGCTCGTTGCGGTCGCGGGCCGCGCGCAACTGGTTCTGCCAGGGGTGGTTCGGATCGTCCTGGCCGGGGACGCCGCCGGGCGGTACGGGCGGCATGGCCCGGGTGGGGTCCGCCCCGGGGCCGTTCGGGCCGCCGGTGGGCATCGCCTGGGTGGGGTCGGCATTGGGGCCTGTGGTGGGGAGCACGTTGGTGGCGGCGGCCGGGTCGTACTGATTGCCCGGCGCGTTCGTCGGCAGCACCTGGGTCGCCTCGCCCGGGTCCGCCGGGGCGGTGTCCGGGACCGGGGCCGGTGCCGGGTCCGGCGCGAGCAGCGCGGCGACGCCGAGGGCGGCCTCCGCCTGCGCGGCCGAGGCGTGCACGCCGACACCGGCGGCGACCACGCGCAGCCCCCGGGCCAGGCTCTCGGCGCTCGGGCGCTCGTCCGGGTTCTTGCGCAGGCAGCGCTCTATGACCGTCCACAGCGGCTCGGGCACGGTCGTGGGGCGGCGCGGCTCCTCGCTGAGGTGGCGGTGCAGCACCTCGAGCGCGGTGTTGCCCGCGAACGGCGGACGGCCGGTGACCAGTTCGTACAGCATGATGCCCGCGCCGTAGATGTCCACCGCGGACGTCTGCGGACGGCCCTCGGCGGACTCCGGCGCCACGTAGGCGGGGGTGCCGACGAACTCCTGGGTCCGGGTCAGACCGGGCGAGTCGGCGAGCCGCGCGATGCCGAAGTCGGTCAGCATCGGGTGCATCTGCTCGCCCTCGCCGGTGCCCGCGAGGAGCACGTTGGCGGGCTTGAGGTCGCGGTGCACGATGCCGTCGGCGTGGCTGGCGGCGAGCGCGTCGGCGACCTGCGCCATGAGGAGCGCCCCGGCGACGGGGGTGAACGGGCCGTTCGCGCGCAGGTAGTTGTGGAGATCCGGACCGTTGATCAGGTCCATGACGAGGGCGAGCAGATCGCCCTCGACGACGAGATCGCGGGTGCGGACGATGTTGGGGTGGGTGAGGCGGAGCAGTACGGAACGCTCGCGGAGAAAGCGCATGACGATGTCCGCGTCGTTCGCCAGCTCCTCCTTGAGGACCTTGATCGCGACCGTCTCGCCGGGCTGCCCGGCCACGGCCGCCTCGGCGCCCGCCGTCTCCCGCTGGCTGGCCCGCCAGACGGTGCCCGTGGCTCCGCGTCCGAGCGGCTCCTCGAGCAGGTACTTGCTGCCTACCGGCCGCACGTGCGCTCCCTGGTCGTGGTCATATCGCTTGCATCGCTTGTACTACTGCTACTGCCTGCCGTGCTCGTCCGCCCACTGTAATGGGGACGGACGAGGTGCCGTACCGATCACCGCTGATCACCGCTTGAGCGCAGCACGACGGGCGTGCCGGGCCACCGCGGAACCCGGGGGAAAGACGCGTGATCCGGGGAGTCGGTTGCCCACTCCCGTCCTCTTAACACAGCCGATCCGGTCCCGCTAACGCAGCGGATCCGGTCGCAATCAGCCAGTTTCGGCCGAGTAGCCGACCAATCAAGATCATGTGCCGCCGGGCGGCGGGCGAAGTGTCAGTGGCAGGTGCGAGGATGCACGCAGCACGGAAGCGCCGAGCGGCGGGGGGCTCACGCTCCGTGATCCGTACGACCCCGTACGGACCTGTACGTGCCGAAGCGCCTGGGGCGGGACGGCGGGGTTGGCACCCCCGCCCGGCCCCCGGACAGAAGGGACCGTTGACGGCGATGCAGATTCGGCTGACCGTCCTCGGGCCGCGCAGCGCCCACCCGGGCCGTTCCGGCCATCCTGCGCCCGCGCCGCCACCGCCGCATGCCCTCGCGGGCGCGGTGGACGTGCTCGTGACCGCTCCCGTCGGCACCGCCCTCGCCTCCGTGACGAGCGGCCTCGCCGCGGCCGTCGCCGCCGCCGGGCACGACGCCGGGGGCGGCACCGGCGCGGTCGTCGTGTACGCGGGCTCGGAGCGGCTCGACCCCCAGCGCTGCGCGCTCGGCGAGCCCCCGCTGGTGGACGGCGCGGTGCTCTCCCTCCACGCCCCGGCCGACCCCGACCACTACCCCGGCTACCCGGGGTACCCGGGCCTGCCCGAGGCCGCCGTGTCCGACGCCACGGTCCACCTGGACGTGATCGCCGGGCCCGACGCGGGCGGCGTCCACCTGCTGCACGGCGGCCAGGTCCGCATCGGCCGCTCCGCCGACGCCGACGTCCCCCTGGACGACCCGGACGTCTCCCGGCTGCACTGCACCGTGACGGTCGCCGAGGACGGCCGGGTGACCATCGCCGACCTCGGCTCGACGAACGGCACCGCCGCCGACGGCGCCCCCGTCGGCCCCGACCCCGTACCGCTCGCGCCGGGCGCGCTGCTCCGGATCGGCGAATCCGCGCTGCGGCTGCGCGCCCCGGGGGAGGCCCCGTCCTCCCCCGCCCGCCTCCCCGCCCAGCCGGACGGCGAGGGCCACCTGCGGGTCACACCCCGCGCGGACGGCGTGGCCCACGCCAAGGGCCCCTGGACCGGCGCCCCCACCCCCCGCCACCCCGGCCGGGGCTGGACCCCGGTCACCCACGCCGCCCCTCAGGGCACCACCACCCACGGCACAGGCACCCAGCCGGACGCCACGGGCCAGCCGCCCGGCGGCCGCGAGGCCCAGGGCGGCAGCGCCCCGGCTCCAGGCGCCCAGGCCGCCTGGCCGAGCGATGGCCACGGCCCCACCAGCCAGCCCGGCGCAGCCGGAAGCGCGGAGGCGGCGCACGACGACCGCGGACGCCCCGCCCAGCCGAGCACGGGCGGCAACCCGCCGTACGGCGACCCGCCCGGCCGGGACCCCGGCGGACCGT
This sequence comes from Streptomyces sp. NPDC059850, assembly GCF_042731515.1. Lineage (NCBI taxonomy): Bacteria > Bacillati > Actinomycetota > Actinomycetes > Kitasatosporales > Streptomycetaceae > Streptomyces > Streptomyces sp. NPDC059850. Next base: position 49,950 of record NZ_JBHWJI010000005.1, on the reverse strand, counting down.
CCGGCGCGACCGCAGGCACCCGCCACGGCGAGCGGGCCCCCTGGGCCGGAGGCCCCGCAGACGGCAGCGCGACGTATGGCGGACCCCACGGCGACCGCCGCCCGACCGACGAACGCGAGCGCCCCGCCCAGCCGAGCACGGGCGGCAACGCGCCCTACGGCGACCCGCCCAGCCGGGACCGCGGTGGGCGGTCCGCAGGCCCCACGCACGGAGCCCAGGAGTCGTGGCCGGACAGCGGCACACGCCCCGGAGACCGCGGAACCGCCGGACAACCGGGCTCGGCCGCAGGCCGCCGAGGCGAGCGGGCCCCCTGGGCCGAAGGCCCAGGGAGCGGCGACGCACCGTACGGCGGCCAGCCGGGGGCCCGCGAGACCCACGGGCGCGGTGGGCCGTACGCAAACCCGCCCGCGAACGCCGAGCAGGGCGGCCGGACCGCCCACGCCCCCACCGGGCAGCCGGGCGCCCCCGAACGCGGCGTACCGGAGCCCCGGACAGGAGGCCCGGGAACGGGCAACGGCACACCGCACAGCGCAACCGACCGCCGCACCGGCGCGCCGGGCAGCACCGGGCGTGGCGCGCACGACAACTGGACCGGAGACCCCGGCGCGGACAGCGGCGGGCAGCCGGGCGCGCCCGAACGCGGCGTACCGGGCCCCCGGTCCGGAGGCCGCCCGGGAACGGGCGGCAGCACGCCGCACGGCAACCCGGCCGACGACGGACCGCACGGCGCGACCGACCGGCGCACCGGCACGCAGGGCGCCTGGGCCGGGGACCCGAGGGCGGGCGGCGGAGCGCCGCACGGGAGTCCCGGCGGAACCAGCCCGCGAACCGGTGGGCAACCGGCGTACGACACCTGGGCCGCAGGCCCCGGCGCGGACAGCGGCGGGCAGCCGGGCGCCCCCGGGCGCGGCGTACCGGAGCCCCGGGCCGGAGGCCCGGGAACGGGCGGCGGCACGCCGTACGACGGACCGCACGGCGCGACCGACCGGCGCACCGGCGCGCAGGGCGCCTGGGCCGGAGGCCCGGGGGCGGGCGGCGGCGGGCAGCCGGGGGCGGCCGGTCGTCCCGCCGGGGGCGGGCGGGGGACGCCGTTGCGGGGGACCACCGTGCCGGAGGGGATCGGCGAGGCGGGGGCGTACGCCTACGACGCTCCCGGGGCGCAGGTGCGGCGGCGGGGGATAGGGGCCTGGGTGCGGCAGTTGACCGGGGGGCGGGGCGCGGACGAGCGGGGCGTGGACGAGGCGGCGGGCGCCGAGGAGCGGGCGGCGCGGGCCGCCGAGGAGGCCGCCGCGCTGCACCGGCGGTGGCCGGACCCCGCCGCCGTGCTGATGACGGCGCTGGGCCCGGGGCCTCGGCTGTGGGAGCGCGGGCCGGGCCACCCGGACGCGCTCACCGTGCGGCTCGGCTCCGCCGACCGGCTCTCCGGCGCCGGGGGGCTGCTGCCCGCCGCGCCCGTCACGGTCGATCTGCGGCAGGCGGGCTCGCTGGGGCTGGCCGGGCCGCGCGGGCGGCTGGCCGGGCTCGCCCGGTCCGTCGTGGCGCAGCTCGCGGCGCTGCACTCCCCCGGCACGCTGGAGATCGTGCTGCTCAGCACCGAGGACCGGCCCGCCGAGTGGTCGTGGCTGGGCTGGCTGCCGCAGCTGCAGCCGTTGCGCGGGCAGGACTGCCGACTGCTGCTGGCGTACGACGCGGAGCAGGTGACGGCCCGTACGGCGGAGCTGACGCGGCGGCTGGACGACACCGCCGCGGGCCCGGCCGGGCCGTACACGGTGGTGATCGTGGACGGCGATCCGGGCCCGCCCGCGCTGCGCGAGGCGCTCGGGCGGCTGGCGGTCGGCGGCCCGGGGGCCGGGATCCACCTCCTGTGCCTGTCCGAGGCCCCGGCCGCGTCGCCCGCCTCACCGCTGTCGGTGAGCTACGAGACGGCCTGCGCGGGCTCGGCGGCGTTCGCGTCGTGCGAGGTGGCGGCGCTGCTGAGCGGCGATGTGGCCACCGGTCTGCAGATCGTGCGCCGGGATGCCGCCACCGGCGGCGCGGGCGTGCCCATGTGGGTGGCCGGGGCCACCACGGCGGCCACCGTGGACGCGGTGTCGGGGGCGTGGGCCGAGCGGTTCGCGCGGGCGCTCGCACCCCTGCGCCCGGCCGCTTCCGGCCAGGGCGACGAGGGCGGCCCGGGGCGGCAGGTGGCGGCCCCGCTGCCCGACTCGGCCCGGTTGCTGGACGAGTTGGGGCTCGCGCGGGCCACCCCCGCGTCGTTGCTGGCCCGTTGGGCGGCCGCCGCGGACGAGGTCCCGGCGGGCGGCCGGGCACTCGCGGTGCTGGGCGCAGGGCCGCGCGGACCGGTCGCGGTCGATCTGGCGGCCGACGGCCCGCATCTGCTGATCGACGGCGGGGCGGGCACCGGCAAGACGGAGCTGCTGCGGTCGCTGGCCGCCTCCCTCGCGGCCGCCGAGCGACCCGACCGGCTGGAGCTGGTGCTCCTCGACGGCGCGGGAGCGAGCGGCGGGGCGGAGCGCGGCGAAGGGCTGCGGGTGTGCACCGATCTGCCGCATGTGTCGACGTATCTGGCGGCCTCCGACCCGGTGCGGATGCGGGAGTTCGCGCAGGCGCTCAGCTCGGAGCTGAAGCGCCGGGCCGAGCTGCTGGGCCGGATGGACTTCGTCTCCTGGCACGCCCGGCTCCGGGAGGGTACGTCCGGCGGCAACAGCGCCCCGCGGGTGGTCGCGCCCCGTTCCGCCGGTGACATCGATCCGGCGCCCAGTACGACGCTACGGCTGCGCCCCCAGCGCGGACCCGAGGGAAGCAAAGCCGAGGCGGCCGCCCCGTCCCCCTTCCCCCGTCTCGTCGTCCTCGTCGACGACTTCGACGCGCTGGTGGCCCCGGCCCTCGGCAGTCCGGGCCGCCCGGCGGCCGGTTCGGTGGTGCGCGCGCTGGAGGCGATCGCCCGCGACGGCGCCCATCTCGGCGTCCACCTGGTGGCGGCGTCCGGCCGCCCGGACCGTACGGCGGACACGGCGGCGGTCGAGCGGGCCGCGCTGCGGATCGTCCTGGAGCCCCGGCCGCTGGCGCCCGCCTCGTCCGAGCAGCCGGAAGGGGAGAGCTACGCGTCCGGTGAGTCCGGCGGTGAGCACGCCCCGGGCCGCGGCCGCCTGCTGGGCCCCGACGACGCTGCGACGACCCCGTTCCAGGCGGGCCGGGTGACCGGGCGGATACCGCGCACCGCGACCCAGCGGCCGACGGTCGTCCCGCTGGAGTGGGAGCGGATGGGCGATCCCCCGGCCCGCCGCCCGCTGCGCGAACTGGGCAACGGGCCGACCGATCTGGCGCTGCTCGCCAGCGCGCTCCAGCGCGCCGCGCAGTCGGCGGACGCGCCGACCGCGCCCGCGCTGATCTGACCGTCCGTTCCTCCTGCTCCGCTCCGCCGCCCGGCGATCATCACGGCACGGTCACGACCGTGAGTGAACGCCGAAAACAGTATTGCCACGTTGGGTGACCGGGCGTAGGACTGTCGCACGGGACACGACCGCGCGCGAGGCGGTCGGCATCGGAGGGAAACGGGGATGCAGAAATCGCTTCGCAGGAACGGGAGCAGGAAGCGGAAGAAGCGAGCGGTACGAGCCGCGCTCGGCACCGCGTCGGCGGGAGCGCTCATGCTCACCGCCGCGGGCTGCGGTAGCGACGACGGGGACACGGTCAGCGGCGGCCCGCCGCCGGTCACCGTGAAGCTGCCCAGCCTCAAGGGCCAGAAGCTGCAGGTCACCGCCGTCTGGACCGGCACCGAGCAGGAGAACTTCACCAAGGTGCTGAAGGAGTTCGAGAAGCGCACCGGCGCCAAGGTCACCTTCGTGCCCAGCGGTGACGACATGGCGGGCTTCGTCGGCTCGAAGATCGCGGGCGGCTCCCCGCCGGACGTGGCGATGGTCGGCCAGGTCGGCGTGATGCGCGAATTCGCGCAGAAGGGCTGGGCGAAACCGCTCGACGCCGCCGCGAAGGCGGAGGTGAACAAGAACTTCGCCAAGGGCTGGCAGGATCTCGGCTCGTACGACGGCAAGCAGTACGGGGTCTATTTCAAGGCCAGTAACAAGTCTCTGCTCTGGTACAACACCTCGGCCTTCGACTACGCGGGCGCGAAGGTGCCGAAGACCTGGAAGGAATTCCTGGCCCAGGCCCAGCTGATCTCGGATTCCGGCACCGACGCGGTCGCGGTCGGCGGCCAGGACGGCTGGACGCTCACCGACTGGTTCGAGAACGTCTACCTCTCCCAGGCGGGCGCGGAGAAGTACGACCAGCTCGCGCAGCACAAAATCAAATGGACCGACCCGTCCGTCAAGAAGGCCCTGGAGACGCTCGCCCAGCTGTGGGGCGCCAAAGGCCTGGTCGCGGGCGGCCGGAGCGGCGCGCTGCAGACCGCGTTCCCGGATTCGGTCACCAAGGCGTTCGGCAACGCCGCCGAGCCCGACGCGGGCATGGTCTTCGAGGCCGACTTCGTCGCCGCCAACGTCGCCGACGCGGGCGCGGAACTCGGCGGGGACGCGAAGGTGTTCCCCTTCCCGGCGGTGGGCGCCAAGCCACCGGTGGTGACCGGCGGCGACGTGGGCGTGGCGCTGAAGAACAGCAAAGCCGCGCAGGCGCTGCTGACCTTCCTGGCGTCGCCCGACGCCGCGACCATCTGGGCCCAGTCCGGCGGCTTCATCTCGGCGAACAAGGCCGTGAAATTCAGCGCCTATCCCAATGACCCGATGCGCGACATCGCCAAGGCGCTCATCGCGGCGGGCAATGACTTCCGGTTCGACATGTCCGACCAGGCCCCGGCCTCCTTCGGCGGAAAGCCCGCCCAGGGCGAATGGAAAGCGCTCCAGGACTTCCTCAAGAACCCGAGGAACGTGGAAGGAATCCAGCGCCAGTTGGAAGCCGATGCCGCCAAGGCGTACAAGAACTGACGACTCGACCGGGAGATCCACATATGTCGACCGCGACAGCGGGCGGCGCGGCCACACCTGGCCGGGCGTCGTCCGCCCCACCCGCCACCCCGCGCGGCACCAAGAAGAAGAGCGTCCTGGGCACCCGGCCCTGGCTGGCGGCGGTGTTCCTGCTGCCCGCCCTGCTGCTGCTCGGCGCGCTCGTCGTCTATCCGATCGGCTACTCCGTCTACCGCAGCTTCTTCGACGCGAGCGGCAACGGCTTCGTCGGGCTGGACAACTACACGGAGATGTTCTCCGACGACGCCACCAAGACGGCGATCAAGAACAACATCATCTGGCTGATCCTGGCGCCGACCATCTCCACCGCGCTCGGCCTGATCTTCGCCGTGCTCACCGAGCGGGTGCGCTGGGCCACCGCGTTCAAGCTGATCGTCTTCATGCCGATGGCGATCTCCATGCTGGCCGCGGGCATCATCTTCCGGCTGGTGTACGAACAGGACCCGGACAAGGGCGTGGCCAACGCCATGTGGGTGGGCGTGCACGACTCGTTCAGCGCCTCGCCGCCCTTCCCCGGCGCCCATCCGCGCCCGGCCGCCGGGCTGACGGAGTCGTCGAACGGCTCCTTCACCACCCAGGACGCCGTCCGGGCCGGGTCCCCCGCCTCGATCCCGCTGGTCGCCGCCAAGCGCGACGACATCAGCGGCGCGCAGGACGCCAAGGCCGCGCGGCCCGAGGCCGGGAAGGTCACCGGCACCGTCTGGTTCGACTTCACCAAGGGCGGTCTCGGCAAGCAGGGCGCCATCGACCCGGGCGAGAAGGCGATGGCCGACCTCAAGATCGAGGCGGTCAAGGACGGCAAGGTCGTCGCGAAGACGACCTCGGCGGCGGACGGTACGTACACCCTCCCCGCCAAGGCCGAGGGCGCCCAGCTGCGGCTGCCCGCCTGGAACTTCTCCGCCCCGTACAACGGCATCGACTGGCTCGGCCCGTCCCTCGTCACCCCGGCCATCATCGGCTCGTACGTCTGGATCTGGGCGGGCTTCGCCATGGTGCTCATCGCGGCGGGGCTCGCGGGCGTCCCGCGTGAGCTGATGGAGGCCGCGCGGATGGACGGCGCCAGCGAGTGGCAGGTCTTCCGGCGGGTCACCGTGCCGCTGCTGGCGCCGGTGCTCTCGGTCGTCGTCGTCACGCTGATGATCAACGTGATGAAGATCTTCGACTTGGTCTACATCATCGCCCCGGGCCCCTCGCAGGACGACGCCAACGTCCTCGCCCTCCAGCTCTTCCAGTCGTCCTTCGGGACCGACGTCAACCAGGGCCTCGGCAGCGCGATCGCCGTCCTGCTGCTGTTGCTGGTGCTGCCCGTCATGTTCGTCAACATCCGCCGGATCCGAAGGGAGAGCCGCCGATGACCAGCGCGGACACGGTCGTACGGACAAAGCGGTCCCTGATCGGACGCATCGCTGAGCGCGCCGGGGGCGGGGTGGTGCAGGTCGCCCTCGTCCTCATCGGCCTCTTCTGGCTGATGCCGACGGCGGGGCTCCTCATCTCTTCCCTGCGCGACCCTTCGCAGGTGGACATCTCGGGCTGGTGGAAGGTCTTCAGCGACCCGTCGCAGCTGACCTTCGACGCGTACGACAAGCTGCTCAGCAACCAGCTGATCACCGACTCGCTGTGGACCACCCTCGCCATCACCGTCCCGGCGACCCTCTTGGTCGTCATCATCGGCGCCCTGGCGGGCTACGCCTTCGCCTGGATGGACTTCCCCGGCCGCGACTGGTGGTTCCTGATCGTCGTCAGCCTGCTGGTCGTCCCGGTCCAGGTCGCCCTGATCCCGGTCGCCAAGCTCTTCGGCGAGATCGGCATCTTCCAGACCACCACGGGCGTGGTGCTCTTCCACACCGCCTTCGGCCTGCCCTTCGCGATCTTCCTGCTGCGGAACTTCTTCGCCGAGATCCCCCGCGAGCTGCTGGAGGCGGCCCGCCTGGACGGCGCGGGCGAGCTGCGGCTGTTCTTCCGCGTCGTCATGCCGCTGGGCGCCCCGGCGATCGCCTCGCTCGGGATCTTCCAGTTCCTGTGGGTCTGGAACGACATGCTGGTAGCCCTGATCTTCGCCGACAGCGGCAACCCCCCGATCACGGTGGCCCTGCAGCAGCAGGTCCGCCAGTTCGGCAACAACATCGACATCCTGGGCCCCGGCGCGTTCGTCTCGATGGTCATCCCCCTGGCCGTCTTCTTCGCCTTCCAGCGCCAGTTCGTGGCGGGCGTGATGGCAGGCGCGGTGAAGTAACCCGGGGGACGCTCAGCCCGCCTGCGGAGCGGCTGGGCCGAATGGGGGCAGTTTGGGGGTGTCCGCCATGGCGGCACCCCATCCCGGCGGCGTTCAGATGATGGTGTGAGGAACCACCCGTCCCGCGCCGCCCGCCCCAGGACGCACGATGCCCCTCACCGCACCGCCGCCCGCCGCCCCCCGCCCCCCGTCGTGGCTCGCCGATCCGCCCCTGGTGCGCGGCTACCGGCGTACGGTCCCGCTGCGGATCCGTCGCGCGGTCATCGCCCTGACCGGGGCCGAGCTGCGCCGCGCGGCCCTGCGCGGGCTGGGCCGGGTGTCCACCGCCTCCGGTGCGCTACGGCTGCGCTGGGCACGGCGGCGGATGGGGCGGCTGGTGCGTACGGGGCTGCTGTCCACACCCGGCCGCATGGTGATCGCCGACGACCACGGCACCCGGATCGCGACCGTCGTCCCCGCGCCCACCCCCCTGTTCGCGCGCGCCGAGAACCTGCGGCTGGTGTGCGAGGCGCTGGACCAAGCGCGGCTCGACCACTTCGTCATCCGCTGCTACAGCAACGTCGCCTCCGCCGTGGGCGTACGGGCGGATCAGCGGGCCGAGGTGGTCGCCGCCCTCCGCGCGCTGTGCGCCCGGGAGGCGGGGTACGTCTCGCCGCCCCCGCACAAGAAGAGCCGGAAGGGACCGTTGCGGCTGGGCGTGGCGGCCCGCGCCTGGCGCCCGCTGGCCGCCGAGCCCGTCGTCCGCTTCACCCGCTTCCACACCACCCCGCGCGGGGAACTCGTCCTGGGCTCGTCGCACGGCTGCGACGTCGAGTTCTGGGAGAACGGCACCGCGGCGGACGCCCCCGCCGACACCCCCGGGCCGCCCCTCCTCCACGCCCCCCGCCCCAACCGCACCACCGCCTCCGTCCCCCTCACCGGCAACGCCGTCCGCACCCCGGACCAGATGTTCACCCGCCTCACCCCGGCCACCGGCTGGGCTCCGGGCCGCCTCGTCCGTACCCGGCCCGAGTTCACCACCCGGCTCCCCGACGACGTCCGCTTCCCCATCGACGTCGTCTACACCTGGGTCGACGGCTCCGACCCGCAGTGGCAGCAGCGGCGCACCGCCGTCACCAATAAAGAGGAGACCGCGGGCTACCACGCGCAGGCCGCCAACGCCGCCCGCTACACCAACCGCGACGAGCTGCGCTACTCCCTGCGCTCACTCCACCTGTACGCCCCCTGGGTGCGCCACATCTACATCGTGACGGACCGCCAGGTCCCCGCCTGGCTCGCGCTCGACCACCCCGGCATCACCGTCGTCGACCACCGGGACATCTTCGACGACCCGAGCCTGCTGCCCACCTTCAACTCGCACGCCATCGAGACCCGCCTGCACCACATCAAGGGCCTTGCCGAGCACTTCCTCTACTTCAACGACGACGTCTTCCTCGGCTCGCCCGTCACCCCGCAGGACTTCTTCCTCGCCAACGGCGTCACCAAGTTCTTCCCCTCCCGCGCGCTGATCCCGCTGGCCCCCGCCGACCACCTCGACGTCCCCGTATCGGCGGCGGGCAAGAACAACCGGCGGCTGCTGGAGGGCCGGTTCGGGGCGACCGTCACGCAGAAGATGAAGCACACCCCGCACGCCGTCCGCACCAGCGTGCTCGCCGAGATCGAGCGGGAGTTCCCGGGCCCGATCCGCGCCACCATGGCCAACCGGGTGCGCTCCACCTCGGACATCTCCCTGCCGTCCTCGCTCCACCACTACTACGCGTTCCTCACCGGCCGCGCGATCCCGGCCCAGCTGCGCTACGACTACGTCGACCTCGCCCGGCCCGCCATCCACAACCGGCTGGCGCGACTGCTGCGGACGCGCCACTGCCAGGCGTTCTGCCTCAACGACACGGTCTCCTCCGAGCACGACCTGGCCGGTCAGCTGGCCCTGCTCCGCCCCTTCCTCGACGCCTACTTCCCCGTACCCAGCCCGCTGGAGCGGGCCGTCACCCGACAGGAGGCGCGGCAGCCATGCCCCTCGCCATCACCCTCCCGCTGAACCCGGACGTCCTGGCCGCCAGCGGCCCGTACCCCCGCGCGCTCAATGTGCTCAGCCGCAAACAGACCGCGGTGCAGCGGCAGTTGCGCCGCTCGGGCCTCGCGGGCTACGAACCCACCACCCAGGCCACCCTGCTGGCCCTCGCCGGACAGGCCCCGGCGGGCAGCGCGGTGTACGACATCGGGGCGCACATCGGGCTGTACTCGGCGCTGGTCGACGCGGTCTACGGAAGCGGCGGCGCACGCACCGGGAGCCCGCGCACCGGCGGCGCACACCCCACCGGCCCCCACACCATCGCCTTCGAGCCCACCCCGCAGACCGCCGCCCTCTGCCGCCGTATCCGCCACTGCAACCACCTCGACTACGAGGTGCAGCAGACCGCGCTCTCCTCCGAACCCGGCACCGCCGAGCTGTACTTCTCCCACAAATCGGAGTCGTCCAACTCCCTCAACCCGGCCCACCGCAAACACTCCGAATCGGTGACCGTCCCGGTCACGACGGTGGACGCCTTCACCGAGGACCGAGGCCTCGTCCCCCACCTCATCAAGATCGACGTCGAGACCTACGAGGCGGCCGTCCTCACCGGCGCCCTCGCCACCATCCGCCGCCACCGCCCGTGGATCATCTGCGAACTCCTCCCCAGCGCCGACCACGGCACCCTCCGCACCGCCCTGGCCCCGCTCACCGCCATGGACTACGGCCTGCACCCGATCACCCCGGAGTCCCCCTGGCAGCGCTACGACGAGACGACGTACCAGCTGGCGGTCAGCCCCCAGTCCCGCGACTGGCTCCTGGCCCCACGCCCGCTCACCCCGGCCTTCCACCGCGCCATGCGCCGCTGGCTGATCGCCATCCTGGCCTGCGACGAGACGACGAACCTCCTCACCCCCGACAAGGCGTCCTTCCCGTACGCGTGGAACGCCCCCTACCGCCCGCGCACCCTGACCCCGGCCCTGACCCGCCTGTCCGCCGCCGCGGCCCGCGCCCGCCGTTTCGCCTTCCCCGCCCCCACTCCGCCGGTCACCACGCCGCGCTGAGCGCCCCCGGTTCGACGGCCTCCGACACCGCGCCGAGCAGCCGCTCCACCTCCGCACCCCACCGGGAGGTGACCACCAGATCGCGAGCGGGATCGACCCACAGCAGATGGCCGCCGCCGTTGCCCCGGGCGCAGCGCCCGGTGGCCGGGGCGGTCGGCCATACGGTGCGGTGGTCGTTGAGCCACCACGACAGCCCGTAGTTCGGCTTGACCGGGCACGGCGTCCACATCTGCTCGATCCAGCGGGCGGAGACGACCCGGGCCCGCCCCCAACGGCCACCGCGCAGACACAGCTGCCCGACGCGGGCCAGATCAAGCGCGTTGATCCACAAGCCCCCACCCCAGTGGGCGCCCCCGGAGACCACCGGCACCCGCGCACCGTCAACGTCCACCACCGCGTTCGCATAGCCATGCCAGGACCACGACGACGACGCCCCGATCGGCGCCATGACGCGCTCCCGCAGCACGTCCGGCAGCGCGCGCCGGAACAGAACCGTGAGCGCCAGGGCGGCCAGATTCACCCGCACGTCGTTGTACGCCCACCCCTCACCGGGCGGCCCACCGGCCGACTCGGTGCCCTCCCGCGTGCTCTGCGCGTCGACCGACGTCGGCTTCCCCCACAACTCGCCCTCCCACTGGCTCGTCTGATCCAGCAGATGCCGCCAGGTGACCGCCCGCCCATGCGCCCCGTCGAACTCCGGAAGCCCAACCCGCCTACGGACCGGCTCATCCAGGACCAACAACCCGTCGTCATAGGCAACGCCCGCCACCAACGCCAGCACGCTCTTCGTCGCGCTGTACGCCATCTCCACCCGCGCCGGATCCCCCCACGCCCCGATCACCACCCCCCGCCGCACCACGACCCCACTCGCACCCCCGCCATCCAGCAGCGGCCCGATGACCTCCCGATGCGAGTCATCGGCCACCTGCTGGGCGAGATACGAAGCCATATCCCCCACCCCAGGAACCGACCGCTCCCCCTGCCCCCGAACAGCCCGAGCCACACCCCCGGCGTCCACGCCGTCCCACGGATCCCCGGCCCCGGCCATCTCGTCCAAGTTCATCATCATCACTGGAAGTTGAGCCGGTGAGGGTGCGTGGGGTCAACAGGGCACGTGAAGATGCGCATCTGACCGCGCCCGACGTATACGCCGGTGGGGTCGCTCGCCCCCATCGCGTCCATGACCTCCCGGTCCTCCAGAGGCACCCACGTGAGTGAACCCCAGTCCCATTCCTCGTCGCTGACGGTCAGCAGAGGACGCATGGACGCGCCGCAGGAGCAGTCGATGCGGGCCGGGCCGGTGAGCCCCCACCTGGCGAAGCCGCCGACCTTCCAGCCCGGCGCGATGGACAGGTCACCCGTATAGGAGAGTTCGTACTCCTCCCCTTCCGCGACCGCGTCCATGAGGTCTTCCTCCCAGGCGCCGATTCTCTCCTGAATGTCCTCACTCAGCAGCTCGATCCACTCATGCTCGACGACCTCTTCCGGATGGAGCACACAGGGGTTCGGGACGCATTCCGCCCGGCCCACGACGATCGGCTCCGGAATCTCCGTGAGGACGTCCGCCACCTCCCGCGCCCGCCGCCATTTCAGCACCACATCCATGGTCTGGTCCGGCCCGTGGGCCTCGAACGGGCACCAGAAGACCTGGAGCAGATCGCACCCTTCAGGGCCGGTCAGCCCCGGAACATCCCGTGTGAACAGCTGGGCCCCGGCGAGCATGGGAATCGGATCGGTGTCCCGCAACTCCGGTGCGTGCAAACCGGTCTCAAGCCCCGCGAGCGTCTCACGCTCCTCGTCCGAGGGCCCCCGATGCGGATCCCTCCGCCATGCCTCGTCAAGAATCCTGCGCTCCAGCCGCACGTCAGCCAGCCGATCCCCGCGGCCCTTTTCGTGGACAGCGTGACACATGGGCCACGGCTCGTCGGCGGGCCAGAGGAAAGGCCCCGCCACCGAACTTTCCTGCGGCTTCGGGGTGCCCGGCCGAGGGTGCAGTCGGGTGCTCGTTCTGCGGTATTCCGCCAGCTCCGGGAACATCGCTTCGATATCGACCGGCCGCTCGGGCGTCGTGCGCGTCATGGAATTCCTCCCTTGAGTATCCGACGCGAATGCTAAAGCTTGGGCGTTCTGACGCCAGCGGCCGGGTTCTCCAGACTGTGAGGGTTGTTGGGGAGGGTGAAACCACGATTACCGAATGCCGTGTATTCGAGCCGGATGGGAATCGGGTTGGTCCCCTCATAGATGGGTTTGATGGTGTACTGCACGATCTCCCCTCTCTTCACCGCCTTGAAAACCTCGTTCTCGACCTGATCCCGCTGATGGGGGGAGTTGGTGGGGTTGTTGGTCTGCGTCACAAGGTTGTGATAGGCCAGGTCTCCCTTGCCGTGCCCACCCAATCGGTTGCCGAGCAGATGGCCACGGGCCTCATTGAAGAGCTTGCCGTTGCCGCGCCACCCCGGAGGCCAGAGGTCCCCGGCAGGCGTCCCTTTGCGCAGCATCTCGGGGCGCAGACACGCGGACACACCGGTCGGACGCCCGAGGTGGTCCAGCCTCCCGTAACGAATGCTGCCGTCCCAGTCGTAGGCGTCCTGCTTGCACGCCTTGGGAGCCAGCCCGAGCGGATCAGCCCATGCCCAGGGGTTGATCACATACGTCGTGGGGTTCGGAGCGGGAGCCAGGCCCAAGGGGTCGGGGCTGGTGTAGCGGGCGGTCGCCGGATCGTAGTGACGGAAGTGGTTGTAATGCAGTCCCGTTTCCGGATCCGCGTACTGCCCGGGGAAGCGTAAGGGCGTGTAGGCAGTGGCGTCGATGTGCCAAGCCGTGCTGCCCCAGCAGGCGGAGCGGGACCGCCAGGCTGTGCCTCCCGTCTCGTCCACCAGCTCGGTAGGTGTGCCGACCAGGTCGGTGACGATGGCGAAGAACCGGGCGTCGGTCTCGTCCGCGCCCAGCGGCTTGCGTTCGTACTGGGAAAGCGGGCGGTGGCCCTCGTACTCCCAGGTGAGGACGGCGCCGGTTGCAGAGTCGGACTGCTCCGCGAGGCAGTCACCGTCCCAGGTGAAGTGAATCGCCTCGAGGACCGTCTGCCTGTCCGCCGCCATGCGGTGCTTCGCCGTACGGCGCCCCAACGGGTCATAGGAGTAACGCCACAGCGTGCCATCGGGAGTCGTGCAGGAGGCCAGGTGATCCTCGGAGTCGTACGTGTAGGTCCAGGTCTCGGGCTTCCGTGAGGGCCTGGTGCGGCGGCGACGCACCACCCGGCCGGCGGCGTCGTATTCGTAACGCACGGATCCCGCGGAGACGAGTCGTCCGCCGTCGTACGTGCGCGGCCCCCGGGCGGCGGTGCGGCCGCTCGCTCCCGGCCAGTACCCCGAGGTCTGGTTGCCCGCCGCGTCGTACGCGTAACTCTCCACCCAGCCCGGGGCCTCGACAGTCAGAGGGCGGCCGAGCGGGTCCAGTGAGATGCGCTTCTCGTGGCGGGTGCCGGCGGTCGCCTCGCCCATGGACACGGGGTAGCCATCGGCCCGGTAGCCATAGTCCCGTGCCCGCAGCATGGTGCCGTCGGTGGTCAGTGACTGGACCGCGGGACGGCCGAGAGCATCCCAGTTCGTCGCGAGAGCCACGGACGTGCCACCGGCACCCCAGGCCCGGGACACCTCGCGCCCGAGGATGTCGTGAGCGAAGGTGAGGGCATGGCCGTCGGTGGTCACGGACACCCGCTCACCCGCAGTGCTGTACTCCAGTCGGCTGACCACGCCGGTCGGGGTGGTGCGCGAGACGCGGCGGCCCAAGAGGTCGTACGTGTAACGGCTGGTGCGGCCATCGACGGTCTCCGCCACCGGTCGGCCGAGTACGTCCCGTTCCATGGTCAGCGTGGAGGTGGGGGAGACAGCGCTCAGCAGCAAGCCGCCCGGGCTGTAGGTGTACCGGGTGACGGCCCCGTCCGTGTCCTGGGCCACCAGTCGGTCCGTGGCGTCCCAGGTGTAGGCGACGTTCCGGCTCATCGGGTTGGTACGCGTGACCAGGCGCCCTGCGGCGTCGTAGGCATAGCGGGTCGGGCGGCCGTCGAAGTCGGTCTCGGCGGTGAGCCAACCCGCACGGTCATAGGTGTAGTCCCAGGTCTGACCAAGGGGGTTGGTCACCTGTATCAGACGGAGTTCGGTGTCGTAGCGCATCTCATAGCGGGCTCCGTCAGGACCGGTGCGCGCGATCGGCTTGTCAAAGGGGCCGTAGTCGGTGGTCGTTACACCACCATGAGGGTCGGTGTACGAGAGGCAGTTCCCCTCGCCGTCCCACTCCCAGGACTCCCGGCTGCCGTCGGCAGCCGTCCGCTCCAGTAGTTGGTCGACGTCCCACTCGAAGCGCTCGACGCTACCCGCTGCGTCGCGAATGAGTGTGGGACGGCCTTGATAGTCGCGCTCCACAGACGTGACACCGGACCCTGCGTTGGTGATCTCTACCGGAAGCCCCGCCCGGTCGGCGCGGATCCCGGTGATGGAGCCGAGCGCATCGGTGATGCTTGCGACGGCCCCCGTCCGGTCATGAGTGAAGCAGGTGACGGCGCCGTCGGGAGATCGGAGACTCGTGCAGTTACCCAACTCGTCGAACGTCTGCTGCCACACGTTGCCGTCGGCGTCCGTGATCTCGACCGGCAGGTCGAGTTCGTTGTAATGGGCGGTGGCGATGGCACCGTCGGGATGCCGGACCGCGATGAGGTTGCCCCTGTCATCCCACGTCAGCTCGGTGACGTGACCGAGGGGATCGGTACGGGTCAGCGGACGGTCGTGGGCATCCCAGCCGTGGAACGTGGTGTTGCCCAACGGATTCGTCTCCGCGACGACTTGGAGATGGTCGTTGAGATGGAGCGTGGTCGTGGCGCCGGTGGAATCGGTGTAGTGGGTGATGGGCTGCCCGGTCTCGGGGTGGACGTCATACCTGAAGGTGGACGACAGAAAGCCGTCAGGGCCGATGGTTCGTACGACGCGACCAGCACTGTCGTAGACATACTGGAACGTCGACAGATTGCGGTCGGTCCAGGAGGTTATGCGGCCATCGGCGTCATAGGTGAAGCGCATCGGGAGCCCGGTGGCGCTGATGACATCGGTGAGGTCGCCGACCGTGTCGTAACCGTACGTGAGGTGAGTGACCGGACTTTCGGAATCACGAAGGGCCAATGCGGTGATCCGGGAGACGTCGGCATCGAGCTGGACCGTGTACCCGCCGCTGTGCGTCACCGTGGTCGGTGCACCGTCGGAACGACGGACGAAGGTGACGCTGTTGTCGTTCCGGTCACTCACCTCGGTAAGCCAGAAGGCGGGCGAGGTGCGGTACGGACTTCCGGTGAACTCTCGCGTGAGCCCACGGTGCGGATCATGGACAACGTAGGTGGTTTCCTCCCCGTTCTCCCCACCGTGGACGAGCGGGAGACGGTCGCCCTCAAGAGGCAGGACCGCGTCTCCGCCCCGGTGCGGCAGCCGGGGGTAGACCAGCACCGAACCGTCCTCGCGGGCCCAGACCGCGCCGCCACCGACACGGTCGAGTTCGATGCGTTCATCGATGGTTGAAGCCCAACTACGGCCGAACCACCGGCCGTAGCGGTACCCCGACAGATGCGTGCGCTTGAGGACAAGGGGCAGGACACCGGGCAGGGAAAGGTCTGTCTGCGGCAGCAGCATCTCCCCCGTGGCGACATCCACCGGGTCGTTCTTGCACACCGTTTTCTCGAGAGAAACTCCGTTGCGCCGAGCGTCGTTCTTCGCGTCCTGCAAGGAGTCCGGCTTGGTGCGGTTGTCCTGCTCCGTGCGCCGCTTGGACCGATCTCCGGCCTTGCCTCCCCCGTCGTCGTTCTTGTTGTTCTTGGCGAACCAGGAGCGGATGTCCTGATCGGTGTTCTTGTGGTCGGTGGAGATCTGCTTGACGGCCTTCGGCAGCTTGGTGCTGACGTGGTCGCCCATTGTCTTCAGCGCCTTCTCCAGCGCGTCCACGGCCTTGTCGGCGACCGGATCGATGGCCTGAGCGATGCTGTCCCGGCCACGGGTGCGGCTGTGATGTGACTTCGCGGTGGACAGCTTTCCGGCAGTCTTGGTCTGGAAGTTGACGCTGAGGCCGCTGAGCTGGGTCGAGGCGTGGTCGTGCTCGCTGTGCTCGATGTGGAATCCCTTGCCCGCTGCGCCCCGGCCACTGCCTCTCCCCACGCCGTCCGCTGAGGCCAGATGCATGCCCTCCTTCGCGCCCTGCACCCCGTCCTTGAAACCGTCCTTGCCCGCCTGCTGGGCCTGGCCGACATCCACCCCGTCCTGCAACCCCATGGCCGTGGCGCCGACCTGCACCACGAGGTCGGCGGCCAAGTTCTCCAGGGCGGCGACCGCCGGTTCGGTCAGCGCCGCGACGATGTAGCCGACCGCCTCCTCCATACACTCCTTGACCAGCCGCCGGACCGCCTCCTGCGTCGCCCGTATCGCCCCCGCGCCCAGCAGCGCCGAAAGACCGCCCGTCACCGGGATCAGCGATAACGCGATGCCCGCCTCACTCGCCAGATAGCCCAGCTGGACCAGCGCGGCACCCTTCATCCCCTCGACCGCGGTTGCCGCCGTCTCGAGCCCCCCGGCGATGGTCCGCGCGGCCGACGCGATGTCCTTGATATGGGTGCCCTTGACCCTGCCCCAGTGGAGATTGAGCGCGTCCATCGCCTCGCCGTACCCCGACGACAGCAATCGCTCCACGTGCCCGTTGGCGAGCTGTCCATCGTCCTCCAGGTCATCAGCGAATTCCCGCAGGGACTTCGCCATGTCCCGATAGGCGTCTTCATCCACGTTCGGCCAGGACACCCCGATGATGTCCAGCAGAGTGTCTGCCCAGTCCGGCACCGTGACTGCCATGCGCGCCATCTCCCCAGTAGTGCACAAGCGTTCACAGAATATTTATGCGAAATAGTCCTTTCACGCGAGCACCGCCACGCCGCCCGGCAGAGCGAGCGCACAGACGTGAGCCCCGAAAGCCCGCATACCCTTTCTGATCACGCCAAAAGGCACATACACGGCGAGTCGCCTAGGGTTCCGTTCAGGACGATGTATCCGCCGCGAAGGGCATGTGCCATGGATCGCCTCGGTGTTCGGACTCCCCGCGGGCTCGTGCCGCTGGGCGCGGAGTGAACGGGTCCGGCGTGTCGTGCGTCGAAGGGGGCGCCCCGGACGCTGGTCCGTCATCCGCCGGCCGTGCGTCCCACACCCGTCCCTCACCCCCGGCCCCGACCATGAGCAGCCACCAGGAGTCACCAGCGATCATGGGAACGCAGCACGTCATGGCCGCCGACCGCAGCCGCGTCAGCCGCCGCGCCCCCGCACACCCCGGCGACGCCGCCTGAGCCCCACCTCACCCACCGGAGTCCGCATGTTGCCGCGCACCCCACGCCCCGGCCCGCGCCCCCGCGTCAGCGTGATCGTCCCCGCCCGCAACGCCATGCCCGCGCTGACCCGCGCCCTCACCTCCGCCATGGACCAGACGATAGGCATCGCCCGGCTGGAGATCATCGCGATCGACGCCGGGTCGACCGACGGCACCGGCGCGGAGCTGGAGCGGCTGGCCGCCGACTGCCCCGCCCTCAAGGTCGTCCGCGAGGAGCCCGGCGGTGGGCCGGGCAGGCCGCGCAACACCGGTCTCGACCTCGCCCGTGGCGACTACGTGTTCTTCCTCGACGCCGACGGCTACCTGGGCCCCGACGCGCTGCGCCGCATGGTCGCCATGGCCGACCAGAACGGCACCGATGTCGTCGTCGGCAAGATGGCCTCCCCCACCGGGCGCGGCGTGCCCCGGGCGGTGTTCCGCCACAACCAGCTGCGCACCGACGTCCTCGACTCGCACGCCTACTCCACCCTCGGCCCCTGGAAGCTGTTCCGCCGCGACCTCATCGAACGGTTCCAGCTGCGGTTCCCGGAGGAGTGCCGTACCGGCGAGGACCAGCCCTTCACGGCGGCCGCGTTTCTCAACGCCTCCGCCATCTCCGTCGTCGCCGACTACGACTGCTACCACCTCACCACCCGTCACGAGGCCGGGCCGCACCCCGCCCGCACCGGGCTCACCGACCGCATCGACGCCATCCGGCTGCTGTTCCAGACCGCCGCCCGCTACACCCAGCCCGGTCCACGGCGCGACCATGTGATGCGGCGGCATATCCGCCGGGAGCTGTGCGGCGCGCTGCGCGCCCTGCCCCGCGAGGACGAGGCGGAGGCGCGGGCCCGGTTCCTGCCCGAGCTGCGCCGCTGGGCGACCGACCACTGCTCGGACACGCTCTTCCGCACCCTCACCGCGCCCGAACGGCTGATGGTGCATCTGCTGCGCAGCGGCCGCTTCGACGATCTGCTGACCGTCATCCGCACCGCCAAGCAGGACGCGGGCCGCGGCCGCCTGGTCGAGAAGGGGCGCGTGTACTGGCTGCACCCCTTCTTCCGCGACCCGGCGGCCGACGTCCCGGACGACTGCTTCGACGTCACCGACCGGCTGCCGGTCCGTCACCACCTCACCGGCGCGGCCTGGCACGGCGGCTCCACGCTGCGGGTCCGTGGCCGGGCCGAGGTCAAGGGCCTGGACGCCGGTCCCGAGGACCGCACCGAGCTGATATTGCGCCGCCGCGAGGCCCCGGACGAACTGTGCGTGCCGGTCACGGCCGCAGAGGGCGAGACGGAGGACGGGGACTTCGCGGCGGACATCGACATCGCCACCGCCGACGACGGAGCCCCGCTGCGCCCGGGCGTCTGGGATGTCTTCCTCGACGTACGCGCCCAGGGCGTCAGCCGCACCATACGCTTCGGCAACCGCCACCCCGAGGGGCTCGACATCGGCACCGCGCGCCGGGTGGTGCGCGCGGGCCCCGGGCTGCGCGCCCGCGTGACGCCGTACTTCACCACCCCGTACGGCAATCTCTCCCTCGACATCGGCCCGGCCCCGCGCGGCGCGCCCTGCGAGGTGACCGAGGCGCTGTGGCATCCGTCCGACAAGGGCACGCTGGTCGTCGCCGGGCGGCTGCTGCCGCCGGGCTCGCCGCCCCGCGACCGGGTGCTGCGGCTGCGCGCCGAGCACACCGACGGCCGCGTCCTGGACCACCCCGTGCGGTACGCGGCGGGCCACCCGGCGGGCGCGTTCACCGCCCGGCTGCCGGTGCGCGACCTGAGCCGCGGCCGCTGGACGGTCACGCTCGCCCTGGTCGGCCACGGCGACGGCCCGCCGCGCGCCGCCCCCGTACCGCCGCCCGAGCGACTGCCCGGCACCCGCTGGCTGCGCCGAGGCCGTCCGTACTACGCCAAGCCGCTCACCGGGCACGGCGAGGCGACCCTGGAGCTGCGCATCGCGCCCGTACGCCTCCTCGCCGCCGCCCGGAACCGCCTGGGCGGCCGTTTCTGACTGGATCTCTGACTGGGGTTCTGACTGGGGTTTCTGACGACCTACCTGCCCATACGAGCCCGAGCACGGGCCCGGGCCCGCCGCATCCGCCGCCGCACTCCCGCGGCGACCCTCACCGGCGCCACCTCCAGCGCGAGTGCCGGGGCCGAGCGCCGGGTGAGCGGTTTGGCGTAGTACGGACGGCCGAAGCGGAACCAGCGCGTCCCGGCCAGCCGCCCCAGGCAGGGCACGACGACGCTGCGGCCCTCCACGATCAGCGTCAGCGTCCAGCGGCCCGCCGTCAGCCGTCCGACGGGCAGCCGGGCCGTGAAGTCCCCGGAGGCGCCCGGCTCGAACCGCGCCGCGACCTCGCGCACCGCACCCGCTCCGCTCTCGGCGCGCAGCCGCAGCCCGGTCCCGGCCCCGGCCCCCGTCCGGGGGAATCCGCCGGTCAGCCGCCCGCCGACGATCAGGACGCTCTTCCTGGCGCCGTGCCAGGCGGTCCGGGTCACCAGGCACGGGGCCTCGCGCGCGTCGCGGGCGGCGTGGGCGACCTCGCCGACGTCGAGCGAGAGATTGCCGTACGGGGTGAAGTACGGGACCACCACCACGGGTTCGCCGCGCGGCGTCGTGACGGCGCGCCGGGGCGGCCGGGTGGCCGCACCGCCCTCGCGGCTGCCGCCGAACCGCACGGTGCGGGTGACGCCCTGGGCGCGAACGTCCAGGTAGAGGTTCCACAGGCCGCGTTCCAGCGGTACGCCGCCGTCCACGGTGGCCGGGTCGATCTCGACGGTGAAGCCCGACGTCACGTCAGGGCGCGGCACGGCGGGCACCCGGATCTCGGGGCGGTCGGCCTCGTACTTGCGCAGGACGAGTTCGGTGCCGGGCTCGGTCGCGTCGACCGCGTCGATGCCCTCGATGGCGGCGCGGCCGGTCAGCCGCAGCACTCCGCCGCGCCACCGCGCCGTATCGAGGTGGTGGTGGACCGGCAGCCGGTCCGTGATGTCGAAACAGGCGTCGGGGACGTCGGCGGTGTGGTCGCGGAAGAAGGGGTGGAGCCAGTAGACGCGGCCCTTGTCGACGAGGTGGCCTCGGCCCGCGTCCTCCTTGGCGCCGCGCGCGACGGTCAGGACGTCCTCGAAGCGGTCGGCCCGCAGCAGATGGACGAGCAGCCGGTCCGGGGCGTCGATCCGTTCGACGATGGGGTCGGTCACCCAGGTCCGCGCCAGGTCCCGGAACACGGGGAAGAAGCGTTCCCGCGCGTCCCGCTCGCTCTCCCGGGGCAGCAGACCGCGCAGCGGACCGCACAGCTCCCACTCGACGTGACGGCGCATGATCTGGTCCCGGCGGGGGCCCGGTTCGAGATAGCGGGCCACCGTCTCGAAGCACAGCCGGATGCCGTCCACGCGGTGGGCGAGACCGGACGCGGTGAGGGTGAGGTTGCCGCGGTTCTCGCGGTAGCGGACGTAGTAGCAGTCGTAGTCGGCGACCACGGAGACGCCGGAGGCGTTGAGGTAGGCGGCCGCGGTGAACGGCTTGTCCTCGCAGTTGCGGTACGGCGGGAAGCGCAGCCGCAGCCGCTCGATGAGCGAGCGCCGGAAGAGCTTCCAGGGACCCAGGGTCAGATAGGCGTGGGAGGAGAAGATGTCGGTGCGCGGCTGGTTGTGCGAGAAGACGGCCCGGGGAACGGCACGTCCGCCGACCGAGGCGATCCGGCCGAGGACGACGTCGGTGCCGTTCTCGTCGGCCATGGCGACCATGCGGCGCAGCGCGTCGGGCCCCAGGTAGTCGTCGGAGTCGAGGAAGAAGACGTAGTCGCCGCGCGCCCGGTCCAGGCCGGTGTTGCGGGGGCCGCCCGCGCAGCCGGAGTTCTCCTGGTGGACGACGTGCAGGGCGGGGCACGTGCGGGCGAGCCGTTCCAGCTCGTCACCGGTGCCGTCGGTGGAGCCGTCGTCCACCGCGATGATCTCGATCAGGTCCGGGCCGAGGGTCTGCTCCATCGCGGAGGTGACGGACCGGGTCAGCTCCGGCATGGCGTTGTAGGCGGGAATGATCACGCTGACGCGGGGAGGGGAAGGGGACACTGCGGGCACTGCGGGCATGGCGACCTCCGGACTCCGGCTCAGGGCGGACTACGGGATCAGTCGCGGTCGACTACAGGATCAGTGGCGGTCGGATCAGTCGCGGTCGGGAAAGGCGCGGGTGGGCTGCGCGGCATGCGGGGGCAGAGTGCCGCCGTGCGCCCGTACCCCCTGGAGTGACGGCACCGTACGGCTCTCCGGCCGCTGCGCGAGGGGCGGCTGCGCCGTGACGTCCTCGCCCAGCATGAGCGTCCGTACGACGCGCTCGGCCGCGTGGCCGTCGTCGTACGGGCAGAAGCGGTCCCGGAACGCGGCGCGCAGCGCGGCCGCTTCGGCGTCGCACCAGCGGCCGTCGCGGAAGACGGCGATCAGCTCGTCCAGGGTGCGGGCCACCGGGCCCGGGGTGTCGCCGGGGCGGCCGGACAGCAGGTCGAAGTAGACGCCGCGGGCGGCCCGGTAGGCGTCCCAGTCGTCCGCGTAGATCACGATGGGCCGGTCCAGCACGGCGTAGTCGAACATGATCGACGAATAGTCGGTGATCAGCGCGTCGGCGGCCAGGCACAGCTCCTCGACCCGCGGATGGCTCGACACGTCCCGCACCAGCCCCGCCTCGTCGAGTTCGCGCAGCGCCGCCGACGGCCGGTACGAGTAGTGCGCCCGCACCAGGAGCGTCGTACCGGGGCCCAGGGCGCGGCTGACCCGCTCCAGATCCAGCCGGGGCGTGAACCCCTTCTGGTAGTCGCGGATCGTGGGCGTGTAGAGGACGGCGGTGTGGCCGTCCGGGACGCCGAGCGCGGCGCGGGCGCGCCGTACGTCGTCGGCGGTGGCCGAGACCAGCACGTCGTTGCGCGGATATCCGCATTCCAGGAGCCGGTAGGAGGCGGGGTAGACCCGCTCCCACACCTCGCTGGAATGCGGATTGGAGGAGAGCGCGAAGTCCCAGCGGTCGATGCGCTTGAGGAGATTCCCGAAGCTCATTCCCGCCGCCGCGGCGGGATAGCGCTGCTGGTCCAGGCCCATGCATTTGAGCGGGGTGCCATGAAAGGTCTGCAGATGCACCGTGCCGGGCCGCTTGACGACGTCGTTGGGGAAATTGACGTTGTTGATGAGATACGTGGCGCGGGCCACCGTCCGGTAGAAGTCCCGGGTGCCCGCGATGACGTAATCGACGCCTTCCGGAAGCGAGCCGATCTCCGACTTCTTCACCACCCACACCCCGTGGATGTGCGGGGCCAGTTCCCGGGCCTTGTAGTAGATCGCCGCCGGATTGCACAGCACCCCCCGCCCCCAGTACGCGCTGTAGACGGCCAGGTTGGGGTCGGCGGGCCGCCGCCGGTGGGCCCGGTAGAGGGCCCGTTTGCCCCGTACGGCCAGCGCCGCCCGGGCCATCCGCTTGGCCTTGCGGGCCCCGGCGACGGCCCGCGTCGCCCGCTCGTGCTCCCGGTAGCGGGCGAACGAGCCACGGGCCAGCGCCGCGAAGCGCCACTCGGCTCCGGCGGGCGGCGTGAATCCGTCCGGGAGGTGGATCCGGTACCAGGAAGCCGCCCGGCGGAAGAAGCGCGGCCGGTCGCCCGGCGCCACCCGGGAGCGGCGGTCGAGGCAGAACAGGAAATGGGAGACGGCCCGTTCGAAGAGCAGACACCGCACCGGATTGAGATGCGGATGTTCGTCGAGGAAGGCGAAGAGCCGGGCGTACTGGTCGAATATGACGAAGTGTTTCTCGCCGGGGCTTCCCGTACTGGCCCCGACCCGGCGCTGACGGTATTCCAGGCCGACCAGATCCACACAGGCGATGCGCCGCGCCGTCAGCATCGTCAGATACGACAGCAGCGCGTCCTCGTAGATTCCCTCGCTGAACGAGAAACCGTGCTCGGTGTAGAAGGCGCGGCGGTAGACCCGGTTGGACGACATCGCGAAGATGCGCAGGAATTCGGGGCGCTCCAGGACGGAGAAGACGTCGGTGCCCGCCGAGTTCAGCAGCTCCCCGAAGACGCTGGGGGTGCTGCGCCCCGACCAGTACGTGCGTACATGGTTGAAGTAGAGGATGTCCGGGTCCTCGTTGAGCGCGAGCCGTTCGGCCAGGCCCTCCAGGGTGCCGGGCGCGAGGGTGTCGTCGCCGTCGAGAAAGAGCAGATAGTCGCCGGAGGCCCGCTCGACACCGGCGTTACGGGCCCGGCCGGGGCCGGAGTTGACGGGCAGGTGCACCGGCACCACCCGGCTGTCGCGGGCCGCGCAGGCGTCGATGATGGCGCCGCAGTGGTCCGGCGAGCGGTCGTCCACGGCCACCACCTCCACGTCGTGGAACGACTGGGTCAGCACGGAGTCCAGGCAGGCCTGCAGATAGCCCTGCACCCGGTAGGCGGCGATGACGATGCTGAAGCGGGGCATGCGGGGCTCCTCGGGACGCGACGGCGGGTCCAGGCGCTGGCGGCAGCGGTTCGAAGCGCTCACTGACTCACCACCGTAGGGTTGTACGCCCCGATATGCCCGATAAGCCCATGGGCGGACGGCCGACCGGGTGAAACCGGGGAATCGCCGCGAGGTCATGAACACGGCATCTGTACGATCTTCGAGTCACGAGATCTTCGGGGGAACCATGACCAGTACCGACCACGCCGTGCTGAGCCCACTGGGGCCGGACGATCCACGGGAAGTCGCCGGATACCAGCTGCTCGCCAGGGTCGGCGAGGGCGGTATGGGCTCGGTGTACCTGTCCCGCACCCGCGGCAACCAGCCGGTCGCGCTCAAGGTGATCCGGCGTGAGTTCGCGCAGAACCAGGACTTCCGCCGCCGCTTCGAACAGGAAGTCACCGCCGCCCGCCGGGTGCAGGGCTACCACATCGTGCCGGTCGTGGACCACGACACCAGCGGTGACCTGCCCTGGCTCGCCACCTCCTACGTCCCCGGGCTCGCGCTCGACGACGCGCTCGGCCGCTTCGGCCCGCTGCCGATGCCCGCGGCGTTCCAGCTCATCGGCTGTACGGCACAGGCGCTGCACGCGGTGCACGCCGCGTCCGTCATCCACCGGGACCTCAAGCCCAGCAACATCCTGCTCAGCTCGAACGGCCCGTTCGTGATCGACTTCGGCATCGCGCGGGCGGCCGACGCCACCCAGCTCACCCGCAGCGGCGGGTTCATCGGCACACCGCAGTACATGTCGCCGGAGCACGCCTTCGGTAAGCCGGTCACCGCCGCCACCGACATCTTCGCGCTCGGCCTGATCGCGGCGGTCGTGGCCACCGGCCGCCACCCGTACGGGGACGGCGCGGGGATCTCGATCGCCGCGCAGATCGCCAACACCGCCCAGCAGCCGCCGGACCTGAGCGGCTACCCGGACGAGCTGCGGCCGCTGCTGGAGCGCTGCCTGACCGCGGAGCCCGAGCGGCGGCCCACGCCCGCGGAGCTGGCCGACCTGTGCCACCAGGCCGCGGGCCGTGAGCTGCGCGACTTCGCGGGCTGGCTGCCCGAGCCGCTGACGGCGGAGATCGAGCGGCGGGAGCGGATGGCGCAGCAGCCGCCGACGCCCGCGCAGCCGCCGATGCCCACCCACACCCCGACGCAGACGCCCACGTACGCCCCCACCTACGCCCCCGCGCAGGCGCCCACGCAGGCGCCCACGCAAGCGCCCGCGCACCACCCCGTCGCGTCCGCCCCGACACAGGCCGCCGCCGCGTACCCGGCCCCGCCGACGCCGGGCGACAGCGGCCGCGACGGAGGACGGGGCCGGGGCCGGATGCTGGCGGTCGGCGGCGGCGCGCTGGCGCTGATCATGGTCGCGGTGGTGGCGTATGTGTTCACCCAGGGGGACGACACCAAGGGCGCGGAGCAGAACAAGGCCGACGGCAAGCACACGGCCCAGCCGCACCAGTCGGCGAAGGGGTCGGCCTCCCCGAGCCCCGAGGACACGGAGGACAGCGGGGACACCGAGAACGCCGAGGACACCGACTCGCCCAAGGCCGCCTACACCCCGATCTACGAGAACAAGACGCTGCAGCTGCGGGCACCCGACGAGTTCGGCCCGACCACCGACTTCGACCTCGACCTGCCCAAGGTGGACACCACCGGGAGCATCGCCTCCGGTGCGCAGGACTTCACCCTGCGGGACACCGCGCTCCGCGCGGGCCCGGTGATGGCCAAGAGCCCCGGCACCACCCCGAAGGAGTGCGAGGAGGCGGTGACGACGGACCCGCTGGACACCACGCTGGACGCGGATGATCTGAACGAGGACCAGCTCATCGCCAAGGGCGACCGGCTGTGCATGATCACGACCAAGGGCAATCTCGCGATGATGAAGATCACCGCCGTCTCCCCGTCCGACGTGGACTACAAGATCCCCAGCTACACCGCTCAGGTCACGCTCTGGAAGCGCGCCTCGTAGCCTCGTAAGCCAACGCACCGCACGCCGAAGGGGCGGTCAGCGGCCACATCGGCCACCGACCGCCCCTTCGCGGTGCCTCAGTGCGTACGCAGCAGCGTCCGCATGGTGCGCATCGCCACCGACAGGTTCGCCAGGTCGAACGTCTCCGACGACTGGATCTCATCGAGGGTGGTCCGCGCGCGGGAGAGAATCGCGGCGTTCTTCTGCTCCCAGGCCTTGAACCGCTGCTCGGGCGTGGAGCCGCCGTTACCGACCGACAGGACGTCGGAGGTGAGGGCGGCCTGGGCCGCGTACAGGTCCTCGCGGATGGAGACGCGGGCCATGGACTGCCAGCGGTCGGCCCGAGGCAGCTCGATGACGCGGTCCATCAGCTGGCTGATCGACAGCCGGTCCGCCAGGTCGTAGTAGACCTCGGCGACCGCGAGGGGGTCCTTGCCGGTGCGGTCCGCGATGGCGACGATGTCCAGCGTCGGGAAGGCGGACGAGAAGCCCGCCACCCGGGTCGCCAGCTCGTCCGGGACACCGGCGGCGGTCAGCTCGTCGTGGATGCCCTGGTACCACTCGATGTCGCTGCCGCGCAGCAGCTTGGGCAGCTGCGCCCGCACGGCGGCGACCCGCTCGGCGAAGAACTCGATCGTCCCGGCCAGCTCCAGCGGCTGCGGCCGGTTGTTGAGCAGCCAGCGGGTGCCGCGCTCGACGAGCCGCCGCGAGTGCAGCCGCATCCGGGTCTGGACTTCGGCGCTGACGACCGTGTCCAGGGCCTCGACCTCGTCCCAGATCGCCCCCAGCTCGAAGATGGCCCGAGCGGCGGTCTGGGCGCGCACGACCTCCTCGGTGGAGGCCCCGCTCTCCTCCCGCATGCGGTGCAGGAAGGTCGTACCGGCGGTGTTGAGCGTGTCGTTGACCAGCACCGTGGTGATGATCTCGCGGCGCAGCGCGTGCCCGTCGACGTACTCGGGGAAGTTCTGGCGCAGCGCCTGCGGGAAGTAGGCGTGCAGCAGCCGCTGGAGGTACGGGTCGTCGGGGAGCCCGGTGCCGATCAGCTCGTCCGCCACCGTGATCTTGACGTAGGCGAGCAGCACGGCCAGCTCGGGCTGGGTCAGCCCGCGCCCGGCGGACAGCCGCTCGCGGATGACCCGGTCGTTGGGCAGGAACTCCAGCCCGCGGTCCAGCCGCCCCTCGCGCGACAGCCGGCGCATCAGCCGCTGGTGGGCGTGGAGCAGGCTGGGGGCCTGGGCGGCGGAGATGGCGAGGGCCACGTTCTGCGCGTAGTTGTTGCGCAGCACCAGCGCGCCGACCTCGTCGGTCATCTCGGCCAGCAGCTTGTTGCGCTGCTTGACCGTCATGTCCCCCTCGGTGACCAGCGCGTTGAGCAGGATCTTGATGTTCACCTCGTGGTCGGAGGTGTCCACCCCGGCGCTGTTGTCGATCGCGTCGGTGTTGATCCCGCCGCCGCCCCCGGCGAACTCGATGCGGCCGAGCTGGGTCAGGCCCAGGTTGCCGCCCTCGCCGACGACCTTGACCCGCAGGTCCTGGCCGTCCACCCGGATCGCGTCGTTGGCCTTGTCGCCGACATCGGCGTGCGACTCGGTGGACGCCTTGACGTACGTACCGATGCCGCCGTTCCACAGCAGGTCGACCGGGGCCTTGAGGATGGCCTTCATCAGGTCGGCCGGGGTCATCTTGGCGACCTTGGTCTCGATGCCGAGCGCGGCCCGCACCTGCGGGGTGATCGGGATGGCCTTGGCCGTCCGGGGGTGGATGCCGCCACCCGCCGAGATCAGCTCGGTGTCGTAGTCCTCCCAGGACGAGCGCGACAGCTCGAAGAGGCGGCGCCGCTCGGCGTACGAGGTGGCCGCGTCCGGGTTGGGGTCGATGAAGATGTGCCGGTGGTCGAAGGCGGCGACGAGCCGGATGTGCTCGCTCAGCAGCATGCCGTTGCCGAACACGTCACCGGACATGTCACCGACGCCGACGACCGTGAAGTCCTGGCTCTGGGTGTCGTGGTCCAGCTCGCGGAAGTGCCGCTTGACGGACTCCCAGGCGCCGCGCGCGGTGATGCCCATGCCCTTGTGGTCGTAACCCGCCGAACCGCCGGACGCGAACGCGTCGCCGAGCCAGAAGCCGTACGACTGGGCGACCTCGTTGGCGATGTCGGAGAACGTCGCGGTGCCCTTGTCGGCGGCGACGACCAGGTAGGTGTCCTCCCCGTCGTGCCGCACGACGTCCTTCGGCGGCTCGACCTGGCCGCCGACCAGGTTGTCGGTGATGTCGAGCAGACCGGAGATGAAGGTCTTGTAGCAGCCGATGCCCTCAGCCATCCACGCGTCCCGGTCCACCGACGGGTCCGGCAGCCGCTTGCCGACGAAACCGCCCTTGGCGCCGACCGGCACGATGACCGTGTTCTTCACCATCTGCGCCTTGACCAGGCCCAGGATCTCGGTACGGAAGTCCTCACGCCGGTCGGACCAGCGCAGGCCACCGCGCGCGACCTTGCCGAAGCGCAGGTGCACGCCCTCGACGCGCGGCGAGTACACCCAGATCTCGTACGCCGGGCGCGGCGCGGGCAGATCGGGCACGGCCTGCGGGTCGAGCTTGACCGACAGGTAGTCGTGCGGGGCGCCGTGCGCGTTCTTCTGGAAGTGATTCGTCCGCAGGGTGGCCTTGATGAGGGTGAGGAACGAGCGCAGGATGCGGTCCTCGTCGAGCGAGGCCACCTGGTCCAGCGCCGCGTCCAGCTCCTCCATCAGGGCGTCGGTCAGCTCCAGACCCGCCCGCTGCCGCTCGGGCGACATCCGGGCCTCGAAGAGGGAGACCAGCAGCCGGGTGGTGTGCACGTTGTTACGGAGGGTGTCCTCCATGTACGACTGGCTGAAGGTGGAACCGGCCTGCCGCAGGTACTTGGCGTACGCGCGCAGCACCATGGCCTGCCGCCAGTCGAGACCGGCGCCCAGCACCAGCTGGTTGAAGTTGTCGCTCTCGGCCTGGCCGGTCCACACGGCGGCGAACGCGTTCTGGAAGCGCTCGCGGGCGTCGTCGGCGAGGGCCTCGCCCTCGCGCAGCGGCAGCCGCAGCCCGAAGTCG
Source organism: Streptomyces sp. NPDC059850 (assembly GCF_042731515.1). NCBI lineage: Bacteria > Bacillati > Actinomycetota > Actinomycetes > Kitasatosporales > Streptomycetaceae > Streptomyces > Streptomyces sp. NPDC059850. The sequence continues at coordinate 20,748 of NZ_JBHWJI010000005.1, read as the reverse complement.
TAGATCCAGGCCGTGGTCTTGTCCGCGCAGCGCAGCTCGTACGGGCGCTCGTCGACCACCTCGACGCCGAGCGTGTTGAGCACCGGCAGCACGGCCGACAGCGACACCTGGCCGCCCGCCCGGTAGATCTTGAAGCGGCGCTCGGCGTGGGCCGCGCCGACCGGCTCGTACAGGCTCAGCGCGAAGTCCTGCGGGCTGTCCTCGGCGGTCAGCCGCTCCACGTGCTGGAGGTCGGCGACGGCGCCGCGCGGCGTGTGGTCGGCCTTGTAGCCCTCGGGGAAGGCGTGCTGGTAGCGGCGCAGCAGCTCGGCGGCGCGCTCCTCGCCGACCTCGGAGACCAGGGCCTCGGAGAAGCCGTCGGCCCACGAGCGGGCGGCGTCGACCAGCCGGTTCTCGATGCGCTCGACATCGGCGTCGGTCAGGTCGGGCAGCTCCGTACCGGGCTGGACGCGCACCACGAAGTGCAGCCGGGACAGCACCGACTCGGTGTGGAGGGCGGTGAAGTCGACCGGCGTGCGGCCACTCAGCTCCTCCAGCAGGATGTCGGTCAGCCGCAGCCGCACATCGGTGGTGAAGCGGTCGCGGGGCAGGTAGACCAGCGCGGAGTAGTAGCGCCCGTACTCGTCCTGCCGCAGGAACATCCGCAGCCGGCGGCGCTCCTGGAGGTAGAGCACGCTGGTGACGATCGAGCGGAGCTGGTCGACCGGGGTCTGGAACAGCTCGTCGCGCGGGTACGTCTCCAGGATCTGCAGCAGGTCCCGGCCGTCGTGGCTGTTGGCCCCGAACCCGGCGCCCGCCAGCACCTCGGCCACCTTGCGGCGGATGACCGGGACCCGGCGCACCGACTCGGTGTACGCGGCGGACGAGAACAGCCCCAGGAAGCGGCGCTCGCCGATCACATTGCCCTCGGCGTCGAACTTCTTCACGCCGATGTAGTCGAGGTAGGACGGCCGGTGCACGGTGGCGCGGCTGTTGGCCTTGGTGAGGACGAGCAGCTTGTGCTCGCGGGCCTTCGCGCGGGCGTCGGCGGGCAGCCGGTTGAACGACGGGGACCCCGGGGCGGCCCCGGTGTGGGCGCTCTCGTCGGCGTCCTGGTGGGCCGGGTCGGAGCGCAGGATGCCGAGGCCGGTGCCGGGCACCGCGCTCAGCACGTCCTCCTCGCCACCGGCCTCGGTGGGCGCCTGGGTCAGCTCGTACTCGCGGTAGCCGATGAAGGTGAAGTGGTCGTCCGCGAGCCAGCGCAGCAGCTCCCGGGCCTCCTCGACCTCCTGGTCGCGCACCTCGGAGGCCTTGGGCTCCTCCGGCAGCACCTCGGCCAGCCGCAGCGCCGACTGGCGCATCTTGTCCCAGTCCTCGACGGCCTCGCGGACGTCGGACAGGACGCGCAGCAGGTCGGCGGTGATCTGCTTGAGGTCGCCGCGGTCGGTCTCCCGGTCGATCTCTACGTGGATCCAGGACTCGACGACGGCGTCGTGCGGCAGGTCCTCGCGGGCCTTGCGGTCGTACGAGGCGTCCAGCAGCTCGATCAGCTTGCCGGTGATGTCACGGCGCACGACCACCTGCGGGTGGATCACCACATGGATGCCGCGGCCCTGGCGGGTCAGCTCATTGGTCACCGAGTCGACCAGGAACGGCATGTCGTCGGTGACGACCTCGACGACCGAATGGCTGCACGTCCAGCCGTGCTCCTCGACGGTCGGAGTGTGCACCCGTACGTTCGCCGTGCCCTGGGGGCGCGCCTCGGCAAGCCGGTAGTGGGAGAGCGCCGCGCCGAAGACGTCGACCGGGTCGCGGTCCGCGAGATCCTCGGGTGGCGTGTGCAGGTAGTAGTGCTGGAGGTATGCGGTCAGGGTCTCCGGGCCCGGGCCCTGTACCGGTGGTTGCCCCCCGGCAGGACTGTTCTCAGCGACCCGGGCGGCCCGTGCGAGCAGCTCGGCCTTGGCTTCGTCCAGCTTGGTCTGCATGTCCTCTGGCTCCTGTCGCGCGCCGTTGCGTGACATAGGTGGCGGTGGCATGACGCCGCGACTCGGGAAATCCGGTCACGTACGACGGTATGCCGGATCGGGAGATGGCCGCGGCGTACTCGGCCGTAAGTGACCAAGACCCCACGCGGCGTCGACCAGCGGCAGCGGCTCCGGCCCGGAGGCGCCCCGGGCTGGGAGCGAGGGCCTCCTTGCCCCCGTGGACTATCGCGCTGATCACGCAGTAAGGCTATCGCCCCACCCCAGGGCCACGTCATGAGCCGTTCGTGTACAAAACTCGGCCCGGATGTTTGACGGAATGGACAGAGAGGGGAGGGCGCCCGCGATCGTCATGCGCTCTTGGCAAACCATTCGTGCGGATGCAGGGTGACATCGACGGTGGTAAGCGTGGAAACGTGGAGGTGGGCGGCATGAGCGGCAGCGGCACGGCTGTGACTGCGACTGCGACTGCGAAGGTCCTGCTGGTGACCGGGGACGCGGCCGAGTCCCTGGAAGTGCTCTACCCGTACCAACGGCTGCGCGAGGAGGGCTACGACGTCCACATCGCGGCCCCGTCCCGCAAGACCCTGCGCTTCGTGGTGCACGACTTCGAGAACGGCTACGACACCTACACCGAGAAGCCCGGCTACAGCTTCCCCGCCGACCTCGCCTTCTCCGAAGTCGACCCGGGGCAGTACGCCGCCCTGGTGATCCCGGGCGGCCGGGCCCCGGAATACCTGCGCAACGACCCGGAGCTGCGGAAGATCTGCAAGGCGTTCTTCGACGCCGACAAGCCGGTGGCGCAGATCTGCCACGGCCCGCTGCTGACGGCGGCGGTCGGCGGGCTGACCGGGCGCCGGGTGACCTGCTATCCGGCGCTGGAGCTGGACATGCAGGCGGCGGGGGCGACGTTCCAGGACGCGGAGGTCGTGGTGGACGGCTCGCTGGTGTCGTCGCGGGCCTGGCCGGACCATCCGGTGTGGATGCGGGAGTTCCTGGCGGTGCTGCGGACGAAGGCGCCGATCAGCTGACAGACTCCGTCATCTGTCAGCTGTCATCTGATACCTGAAAGCTGCCAGCTGAAGTCTACTCTCTGCCATCTGATAGCTGACATCTGCTACCCGCTGGCTGTCAGCTGTCAGCCAGCGCCTCGGCCTCCCGTACGGCCTCCGCCAGGGTGTCGACCACCGGCACCCCGGCGGCCAGCAGGCTGGTCCGGCTGTGCGAGCCGCCCGTGTACAGCACCGCCCGCGCCCCCACATGCTCCGCCGCCACCGCGTCGTCGACCGCGTCCCCGATCACCACGATCCGCTGCGGCGGCACCCGCTCCAGCGCGGCGAGATGGCGCACCATCTGCTCGGCCTTGCCGGTGGTGCTCTGCCCGGTGCGGCCGTCCACCCGGACGAAGTGGCGCTCGATGCCGTGCGTACGCACCAGGGGCAGCAGATTCTCGTGCGGCGCGAGCGAGCACAGCGACTGGGTGAGCCCCGCCTCCTGCCACTCCGTGAGCAGCTCCCGGGCGCCGAGCGCCAGCCCCGCGCTCTCGGCCAGCGCCCAGTAGTGCCGGTGGAAGGCCTCGTCCATGACCTCCCACTCCTCATCGGTGGGCAGCCGCCCCATCAGCCGCTCGTAGAAGAGCGGGACCGGGACGCAGTACAGCTCCCGGTAGCGCTCCAGCGTGATCGGCGGCAGGCCGATCTCCCCGAACGAGGCGTTCGTCGCCAGGATCACGGCGTCGATGTCGTGAAAGAGCGTGCCGTTCCAGTCCCACACGATGTGCGTTACACGGTTCTTCCCCATCCTTCGACGGTACCCGGGCTCACTCGATGAGATTCGGGATCTCCTGGGTGGCGTACCACAGCAGCTCGTGGTCCTCCGCGCCGTCCACCGTGAACTGCGCGTCGTCGTCCCCGAGGTCCGCCGCACCCAGCGCGTCGGCCGCCGCGGCGACGTCCCGCTCGGCGTCCCCGGCGTCCAGGTGCACCGCCGCGGCCACGGAGAGCCGTACGGCGGCGGCGATCCGCACCTCCCCCAGCGCGGACTGGTCCAGCCCCCGGTCCGGATCGGCGACCGCCTGCCCGTCGGGCACGTCCAGGGCCACCACCACGCGCCGCCGCGGCACCTGCGGGTCCACGGCGAGCAGCCGCAGGGACGCCTGCGCGGCCCGGCTGAGCGCGGCGTACTCCAGCTCCTCGATGTCGTCCGACACGTACCACTCGCGCAGCGCGGGCGTCACGGCATAGGCGGTCAGCGGCCCCGGCCCCAGCTCCCCCGCCTTGTGCGCCTCGGCGAGACCGGAGAGGGTCAGGGGGACGTAGACACGCATGGGGCCGCCGCTTTCACGAGACATCAGGTCCCGCCAGCATACGTTCGCCCACCCCGCCAAGCGCCCCCTTCTCCCCCACCCCACCGAGACCCGCACGGCGAGGGCGCTGCGAGGGCCCGCTGCGGCGCGGGGGCAGGGCTACCGGTCCCCGTTCGGGGGATTTCCGGGAGCTGTGGGCTCCGGACTGTTCTGGCGCTGACTGGGCCGTCACCAGGCGTTTCACCGGATGGGTTCCCCCGGATAGGTGAACCCATCGGCCGGGCCCAAGGGCGTTGCGGGTGGCGGAAACGCGTCGGTAGAAGTCTCCCCGACGGAAGCTACTGCCCGGTATCGCCCGGGCCCGGCAGAGACGGCGGAGCGCATGCACGACGAGATCACCACCCGGACGACGTCGACCACAGGCACCGCCGCGCGGCGCCGCGGCGGGCCGCCCGGGCGGCGGGACTCCCGGCGGCCGGGCGGCGCCCCCGTACGGCGGCCGGACAGCGCCCCCGGCGGCGCGACCGCCGTACGGCCGGGCCCCCGCACCACACCGGCCCACCGCACCGCCGCCGTCTCGCGTACGGCCGCGCTCGCCGCCGTACAGCGGGAGCGGGACCGGCTGCCCCGCTACTGGTTCGCGCACCGGCTGCTGCTCACCCTCAGCGGCCAGCGGCCCGTCCACACCCTGCTCGGACACGCCCTCCCGGACGCCTACGACCAACTGGTCGCCCTCGCGCCCCGCGCGCCGCTGCGCCCCGCCGCCGGACGCGCCGCGCCCCTCGTACGGCGCTGCGGGGAGTACCGGCCGCGGCACGGGGTGATCGAGGCGTACGCCCTGATCGCCTCCGGCGACCGGCTCAGCGCGCTCGCGTTCCGGCTGGAGCTGGGCGCCGACGCCCGCTGGCGCTGCGCCGCCGTCGACGTCGGCCCGCTGGCGCACGAGAAGGCCGGGGCACCGTGCGGTTAGCACAGTGCCCCGGCCTTCTCGCGTCGGTCCGCGCGCGCTACTTCTTACGGCGGCGGCTGCCCTTGGCCGCCTTGCGCCGCTCCGCGCGGGTCAGCCCGTCGGACTCGGAGCGCGGCGCGGGCGGGGTCTCACCGTTGGTGAAGTCGCCTTCCACGATGCCGCCCTCGCCGTCCACCGTCGGGGCCGAGAAGTGCAGCCGGTCCGGCCGCTGCGGGGCCTCCAGGCCCTTGGCGTGGATCTCGGGACGACCCGTCGACGACGCGCCCGCGCCCGCCGGGACCGCGTCCTGCACGTCCTTGTCCAGCGAGGTCTTCGCCTCCGCGTCCTCGACCGGGACCTCCTCGACCTGCTGCTCGACCTGGACCTCCAGGTTGAACAGGTAGCCGACCGACTCCTCCTTGATCCCCTCCATCATGGCCTGGAACATGTCGAAGCCCTCGCGCTGGTACTCGACCAGCGGGTCCTTCTGGGCCATCGCGCGCAGCCCGATGCCCTCCTGGAGGTAGTCCATCTCGTACAGGTGCTCGCGCCACTTGCGGTCCAGCACGGACAGCACGACGCGCCGCTCCAGCTCGCGCATGATCTCGGAGCCGAGCTGCTCCTCACGGGTCTCGTACTGCTGGTGGATGTCGTCCTTGATGGCGTCACCGATGAACTCGGCGGTGATCCCGGCGCGGTCGCCGGTCTCCTCCTCCAGCTCGTCGACGGTCACCTTGACCGGGTAGAGCTGCTTGAACGCGCCCCACAGCCGGTCCAGGTCCCACTCCTCCGCGAAGCCCTCGACGGTCTCCGCCTGGATGTACGCGTCGATCGTGTCGTTCATGAAGTGGACGACCTGCTCCTGCAGATCCTCGCCCTCCAGGACGCGGCGGCGCTCGCCGTAGATGACCTCACGCTGCCGGTTGAGGACCTCGTCGTACTTCAGGACGTTCTTACGGGTCTCGAAGTTCTGCTGCTCGACCTGCGACTGGGCGGAGGCGATGGCGCGGGTGACCATCTTGTTCTCGATCGGTACGTCGTCGGGAACGTTGGCCATCGCCATCACACGCTCGACCATCTGCGCCTTGAACAGCCGCATCAGGTCGTCGCCGAGCGAGAGGTAGAAGCGGGACTCGCCGGGGTCGCCCTGACGGCCGGAACGACCGCGCAGCTGGTTGTCGATACGGCGCGACTCATGGCGCTCGGTGCCCAGCACATACAGCCCGCCGAGATCCTTGACCTCCTCGAACTCGGCCTTGACCGCGGCCTCGGCCTTCTCCAGGGCGGCGGGCAGCGCGGCCGCCCACTCCTCGGAGTGCTCCAGCGGGTCGAGACCGCGCTGGCGCAGCTCGGCCTCGGCGAGGTCGTCGGGGTTGCCGCCGAGCTTGATGTCCGTACCACGGCCGGCCATGTTCGTCGCGACCGTGACGGCGCCCCTGCGGCCCGCCTGGGCGACGATCGTCGCCTCCCGGTCGTGCTGCTTCGCGTTCAGCACCTCGTGCGGCACACCGCGCTTGGCGAGCTGCTGCGACAGATACTCGGACTTCTCCACGGAGGTCGTGCCGACCAGGACCGGCTGGCCCTTCTCGTGCTTCTCGACGATGTCATCGACGACCGCGTCGAACTTGGCGACCTCGGTGCGGTAGATCAGGTCGGACTGGTCGACGCGGGCGAGGGGCCGGTGGGTCGGGATCGGGACGACGCCCAGCTTGTAGATCTGGTGGAACTCGGCGGCCTCGGTCATCGCCGTACCGGTCATGCCGGAGAGCTTGTCGTAGAGGCGGAAGAAGTTCTGCAGGGTGATCGTGGCGAGAGTCTGGTTCTCGTCCTTGATCTCCACCGCTTCCTTCGCCTCGATCGCCTGGTGCATGCCCTCGTTGTAGCGGCGACCGGCGAGGATACGGCCGGTGTGCTCGTCGACGATCATGACTTCGCCGTCGATGACGACGTAGTCCTTGTCCTTCTTGAACAGCTCCTTGGCCTTGATGGCGTTGTTCAGATAGCCGACCAGCGGAGTGTTGACGGACTCGTACAGATTGTCGATGCCCAGCCAGTCCTCGACCTTGGTCACACCGGACTCGTGGATGCCGACGGTGCGCTTCTTCTCGTCGACCTCGTAGTCGCCGGTCTCCTCCTGGCCCCGCTGGAGGTTGGCCGCCTCGCCCCGGGTCAGCCGGAGGACGAGCTTGGCGAAGTCGCCGTACCACTTGGTGGCCTGGTCGGCCGGGCCGGAGATGATCAGCGGCGTACGGGCCTCGTCCACCAGGATCGAGTCGACCTCGTCGACGATCGCGAAGTTGTGGCCGCGCTGCACCAGCTCGTCCTGCGACCACGCCATGTTGTCGCGCAGATAGTCGAAGCCGAACTCGTTGTTCGTGCCGTAGGTGATGTCGCACGCGTACTGCTCGCGGCGCTGCGCCGGGGTCATGTTGGCGAGGATGCAGCCGACCTCGAGGCCGAGGAACTTGTGCACCCGGCCCATCCATTCGGAGTCACGCTCGGCCAGATAGTCGTTCACCGTGATCAGGTGGACGCCCTTGTCGGACAGCGCGTTCAGATAGGCGGGCAGGGTACCCACCAGGGTCTTGCCCTCACCGGTCTTCATCTCGGCGACGTACCCGAGGTGCAGCGCGGCGCCGCCCATGAGCTGGACGTCGTAGTGACGCTGGCCAAGCACTCGCTTGGCCGCCTCGCGCACCGTCGCGAACGCCTCCGGCATCAGGTCGTCGAGGCTTTCGCCGTCGGCGTACCGCTCCTTGTACTCGTCGGTGAGGGCACGCAGCTCGGCGTCGGAGAGCGACAGGAAGTCCTCTTCGATGGAATTTACCTGGTCCGCGATGCGGTGCAGCTTGCGCAGGATCTTTCCTTCGCCTGCACGCATGAGCTTGTTGAAGACGGACACGTAGGCTGGCTCCTTGCCGGTCGGGCCTGGCACGGTTGTGGGGTGCGCTGGCGCGGCATTGTCAAGGGGCACAAGCCCCGCCGCAACGGCCATCGTAAGACAGACCCCGCCTGGCCGGGAGGTCCGTCACCACGCGGGCCGGGTGTCACCACACCGTGTCAACGCGTGAGAGGTCGCCGGGGTGCCCCCGAATTCCCCAAAACCACTCGCGGCCCCGCGCGGCAGCGGACCAGACTCGGCCCATGGAGCCCGTCACCCTCACCACCGAGCGACTCGTGCTGCGCCCCTTCCGGCCGTCCGACGCTCCGGCGGTCCACGCCGCCTGTCAGGACCCGGACATCCTGCGCTGGACCCACGTGCCCGCTCCGTACGCCCGCGCGCACGCCGAGGACTTCGTACGGCGGACCTGCCCGGAGGGCTGGCGGGACGACCGCACCTATAACTTCGCGCTGGTCACCAGGGGCGAGGGCGCCGGGGACTCCGAGGGATCCGAGGGGGAACTCGTCGGGGCCATGGGCCTGATACGGCTGGCCCGGCTGCACAGCCCCGAGCGCCAGGCCGAGCTGGGCTACTGGACGGCACGGCAGCACCGGCGGCGCGGCTACACGGGCGAGGCGGCCCGGGCGGTGGCCGAGTGGGCCTTCACCGCGCTGGGCGTGGAGCGGCTGGAGTGGTCCACGGAGGCCGGGAACGAGGCGTCGCGCGCGGTCGCGCTCGCCGTGGGCTTCCGGATGGAGGGGACGGACCGGGCGGGCATCGTCCGCGAGGGCACCCGGCGGGACGCCTGGCGGGGCGCGCTGCTGCCCTCCGACTGGGGCCTGCCCACGGCCACTCCGTATCTCCCCGCGCCGGTCTGAGGTGGCTCTCGGGACGGGGCGTTGTCAGTGCTCCCCACTACGGTGGCGCGCATGACGAATCCCACCGCCGGGGCCATCGCGAACCGCAAGCCCGAGGTCAGCTTGTCCGCCGACGAGGCGCGCCGGATCGCGCTGCGCGCCCAGGGGTTCCTGGGCGCGCCCGACCGGCGCGGTGGGGTGCGCGGCGTGCTGCGCCATCTGGGCGCGGTGCAGCTGGACACGATCTCGGTGCTGGCCCGCTCGCACGAGCTGATTCCGTACGCGCGGCTGGGCGCGGTCGGCCGCCCGGCGGTCGAGTCGGCGTACTGGACCGGCACCCACGCCTTCGAGTACTGGTCGCACGCGGCCTGTGTGCTGCCCATCGAGGAGTGGCCGCACTTCGCCTTCCGCCGCCGCGCCTACCGCGCCCGCCCGCACTGGCACCACGAGCTGCCGGACGGGGTGTACGAGAAGGTGGTGGCGCAGCTCCGGGCCGAGGGCCCGCTGACCGCGACCGAGCTGGGCGGCGCCAAGAACGGCGGCCCGTGGTGGGACTGGTCGGCGGCGAAGGTCGGCGTCGAGCGCGCGCTCACGTACGGCGAGGTGGTGTGCGTGGAGCGGCGCGGCTGGAAGCGGGTGTACGACCTGGCGGAGCGCGCCGTGCCGGACGCGCTGCTCCATGACGACCTGGACGACGCGGAGTGTCTGCGGCGGCTGGTGCGGCTCGCGGGCCAGTCCCTCGGCGTGGGCACCCGGGCGGACCTCGCGGACTACCACCGGCTCAAGGCGGAGCAGGTCGACGCGGTGATCGCGGACTCGGGGCTGGTGCCGGTGTCGGTCGCGGGCTGGGAGAAGGCGGCCTGGGCGGACCCCGAGGCGCTGGCCACCACCCCGCGCGGACGGCACCGCACGACCCTGCTGTCGCCCTTCGACTCGCTGATATGGGACCGGGCGCGCACCGAGCGGATCTTCGGCTTCACCCATCGGCTGGAGGCGTATGTGCCCCGCCCCAAGCGGGTGTACGGCTACTTCGCCATGCCGCTGCTGTCGGGTGGGCGGCTGCTCGGCCGGGTCGATCCGGCCCGTGAGGGGACCACGCTGGTGGCACGGCAGGTGTCGCTGGACACGCCGAAGGCCGTGGCACCGATGGCGGAGGCGCTGCGCGAGGCGGCGGGCTGGGTGGGCTGCGACGCGGTGCGGATCGAGCGCGTCAACCGCCCGGAGCTGGCCGCCCCGCTGGCGGCCGCGGTCACGTGACCGCGGCCGGTTCCGTCCCCGCTCACCTGATCTCGAGGATCTTCTCCCGCATCGCGTAGACCACGGCCTCCATCCGGGAGTGCAGCTGCAGCTTCTCCAGGATGTTCCGGACGTGGTTCTTCACGGTGTTCTCGCTGATGAACAGTTCCTTGGCGATGTCGCGGTTGTTCATGCCGGTGGCCACCAGCTTCAGCACCTCCAGCTCACGGTCGGTGAGCCGGGGCGCCGGCACCAGCCGCCGCTCGTCGGTGCGCTGGATCATCGACTTGAACTCGGTGAGGAGCTTGGCCGCCATCGACGGGCTGATCTGCGACTGACCGTCGGCCACCGCCCGGATCGCGGTCGACACCTCGTCGGTCGAGATCTCCTTGAGCAGATAGCCGGTGGCGCCCGCCTTGATCGCGTCGTAGAGGTCGGCCTCCTCATCGCTGATCGTCAGCATGATGATCTTGGCGCTGGGTGCCACTTCCTTGATCGACGTGCAGGCCTCGATCCCCCCGCGCTTGGGCATGCGCACATCCATCAGGACGATGTCCGGCAGCAGATCCGCCGCCTTGTCCACGGCCTCGGCGCCGTCCCCGGCCTCGCCGACGACCTGAATGTCCTCCTCCTGGGCCAGGACGATCTCCAACCCACGCCGGAAGAGTGCGTGGTCGTCCACTACGAGGACCCGAATCGGCTCCTTGCGCGACTCGCCCCTGTCCGGCCCCAGGCGTTGGTCATCGCCATCGTCGGACACGGGCCCGAAGCTGTCCGCCATCGTTCCTCCCCCTGAAGGCCATGGCCCTTGCGGTTGCACTCTGCGGTGCACGGTGCGGTACGGCATCAACCAGTCGTTTCCCCATGCCGGTTGGCCGTCGAGCCATGATTTCATGCCCGGACCGGCCACGGGACCGCGCGGCGCATCCACCGCGCGATCCCGCTCACTCTCTGTGCACCCGCCCAGAAGCGGTCGGGCTTTAGTGGGCCTCAGGCGCCGAGCGCGCCGCCCGCGCCACCGGGCTCCTCCCCGGCGAACGCCTCCGGCTGAAGATGAATGACCCCGTAGTCATAGCCATGCCGCCGGTAGACGACGCTGGGATGGCTGGTGTCGGAGTCGACGAACAGATAGAAATCGTGCCCGACCAGCTCCATCTCGTAGAGAGCCTGGTCGAGCGTCATCGGGACCGCGGCATGGGTCTTCTCACGGACCACGAGGGGGCCTTCGCCCTGGACTTCCAGGGGTCCCATCCGGGTGGTCGGCACCGTGTCGGACGGGGTGCGCTGGGCGGCGATGTCGCCATGCCCGTTGATACGTGCCGCGTTGGGCACCGTGATGGCCACGTCGCTGGCCGGAATGCGACCGTTACCGCGCCGGGTGTGGCGCTTGTCGTGCTGCTTGCGCATCCGCGCTTCCAGCTTGCCGGCCGCCAGGTCCAGCGCTGCGTACGGATCGGCCGCCGCGGCCTCCGCCCGGATGACCGGGCCACGGGAGCGAAGGGTGATCTCCACTCGGTCCGACCGGTCGGCCTGACGCGGGTTGTGCTCCTTGGACACCTCGACGTCGAGGCTGATCACCTTGCCGTCGAGCTTCTGGATCTTATCCAGCTTCAGCTTCTCGGCCACGTGCTTCCGGAACCGCTCGGGCACATCTGTTTTACGGCCCTTGACGACGATGTCCACGCAGAACTCCGTTCCCGGGTCGCTCCGGATCATCCACCGGAGCTCATCCCTTGTGCACTAGGCTCCGGCGTCTTCCGGAGCCACCGGCTTGGCGGCTTTCACCTCTCCTTCCCACGGGGAACAAGTCCACCCCGTATCGGTTAACGGCTCACAAGAAAGCACCCAAAGCACGCCAAGCGGATTTGCGAGTCATAGCACCTGCCACTCCTCACAACCGAACATAGCTCGCCCGGGCGGATGTCGGCACCCCCTACCGGGCCGTACCTCCGATCAGGTGCTTTGGCATCCTTACAGCCTGCAACGACGCGGCTTCGTATTCAGTTCCGCTTATCGCTCGCGAAGGGTCTGAGACGCCCGGAAGACACCGAAGGCGCGAGGACCGGCGGGGTGGCGATCCCCGGCGCGGGGGCCTGTGGCGCGGCCACCACCGCACCGCCCACGACCTGTCCGCCCGCCTCCGTCACCGCCCGTGCCGCCTCCGCGAGCGAGGCCCCCGTCGTCATCAGATCGTCCACCAGCACCACCGGACCCGCCACCAGGAGCCGCCCGCCACCCGGCACGGCCTCCAGCGCCCCCGTCACGTTCGCCCGGCGCTGACGGGCGCCAAGACCCGACTGGTCGGTCACCCGGCGCCGCTGCCGCAGCACCGCGGGCACCCGCACGGGACACCCCTCGCGGCGCAGCACGCCCGCCGCCGCGCACGCGATACGCCGGGCCGGATCATGGCCCCGCGCCCCCACCGCACGCCGCGCCGAGGGCACCGGCACCAGCAGCAGCGGTGGCCTTCCCGGGGCCCGGGGCACAGCCCCGCAGGCCGCCGCCCGCACCGCACCGGCCAGCGCCTCGCCCAGCGGCCCCGCCAGCCGCAGCGCTCCCCGCTCCTTGTGCGCGAGCAGCACCGCGCGGGCCTCGTCCACGTAATCCACGGCCGCGTGGACCATCGGCAGCCCCGGCGGCACCGGGCTCGGCAGCACCCGACGCGCCCCGGGCCCACGCAGCGCCCCATGACACCCGTCGCACAGCGGGCCACCCGGCCGACCGCATCCCGCGCAGTCGGCCGGCAGCACCAGATCGGCGATCTCCTGCCACCAGCCCCGCATGGCCCCACTGTCCCGTCACACCGCCCGGGCCGCCACCCCCTGTGGAAAACCACGCGCATGTGGACAACCGGCCGCCCCCGCGCCGGCGCAGGCCGTTAGAAGGCCGCTTCTGCCTCCCCCGCCATACGGCTATCCGGGGTACACCGGCCCTGAACCGTCCTCGTCGACGGTCTTCCAGTCCGTGTTCGGCAGCAGCCGGACGATGCCGTTCTCCCTGGTCTCGGCGATCAGCGGCCGGGTCTGGTCCTCCGAGGCGGCGACCGTCTCCACCCCGTTCGGCCCCGGGACCTCCGGCAGGTCCGCCGGGGAGCCGTCCGTCTCCACGTACTGCAGCTGCTGCACACCGTCCGACTCACGGCCCGCGACCACCAGGCGGCTGTCCCCCGCCCAGGACGCGGTGTCGACGTCCTGCAGCTTCGGCGCGATCGCGTGCAGCGCCCGCACCGACAGCTTCGGATCGTCCGCCGTGCCGCGCCGCTCGATCCGGCCCAGCCGCAGCGTCGTATGCCCGTCCCGCTTGACCAGCATCGCGATCCTCGTGCCGTCCGCGGACACCCGCAGCGCCGTGATCCGGCCACCGTCGAGCGCGGGCAGCTCGACCTCGTCCGCCTGGCCGGTACCGCCGCGCAGCCGCAGCAGCCGCGGCCGCTGCGGGTCCCGGTCGGCCACCCACAGCCCGCCCAGCCCGTCCCAGCTGGGCGCCGTCAGCCCGTGCTCGGGGCTGCCGCCCTGGCTGTGCACCCGCACCCGGCCCCGCTCGGCACCCGACGACAGCTCCGTCACATACAGCGACCGGCCGTCCTCGCTGACCGCCGCCGCGTCCCGCTCGTCGCGCGAGACCGCCACGGTGCCAAGACCCGCGCCATCCGCGCCGAACGGCCCTGGAACCGGCCGTGGCTTGTCCTCGTCGTCGGACAGCCGGACCATCCGGTGCTGCGCGTCCACGAAGTACTGGTGCTGGGGCCGCCCGATGACATGGTCCGGGGCGTACGCGCGCGCCGCGTCACTCGACTGGGCGCACAGCTCGGAACCGCTCTGCCGCTCCAGCCGCACCCCGCTGACCTCGTCCGACCCCTCCCAGAGGTCCTGCACCGTGAACAGCGTCTGCGCCGCCATCCGGGCACAGCGGCCCGGGCTGATCTGCGCCGCCTGGTCGCTCAGCCGGACCTTCAGCACGTTCGAATCGTCCAGCGACAGCTTGTCGGTGTGGCGGCCGAGCCCCGTACCGGCCGGGAAGGCCGTGCTGACCACCGGATCCAGCCAGTCCGTCGGGCCGTCCAGCAGCGCCTTCACGGTCGCGGTGACCGGATTGATGCGCCGCCGCAGATAGACCGGATCGGCGACCAGGACCTCGTCCCCCACCCGGGAGTCCTCGGCGTCCGGGCCCAGCTTCGCGAAGTAGTACTTGTTGACCGAGTGGTAGATGCGCTGGAAGTCGGACTCGCCGAGCACCAGCCCCGGCGGCGGCCCGTCGATCCGCCACTCCGACCCGCGCAGGGTGAGGTGGATGCGCTCCTCGTACCTCTGCTCATCGGGCCGGTAGGCGTGGGTCGCGTCCACCGTGGCGATCCGCTCGCCGGACAGCACGACCGTCTTGCTGTTGCCGTCCCGGTCGCCGGGATCGGTCTCCACCCGCACATCCGGCGCCTGCTCCAACACCGTGGTCCGCGCGAACGGATCCCAGTCCTTGGACGCGCCCCGGGTCAGATACTCCTTCGCGGTGGCGAAGTTCTCCTCGTCGCTCGTCGTGGCCTCCAGGAAGCCGGAGACCAGCTCCGCGGGCTGCTCGCCCTTGCCCGGGCTCACCCCATACACCCGGACCTGCGAATCCACATCGGAGCGCGGCGAGGAGTCGACCCTGCGCACATCCCCGCTGTCGGGCATCGAGGCACAGCCGGTGAGCAGCAGCACACCACACGCGAGCAGCGTGCCCGTGCCCCGCGCACGGCGGTACGCGCCGGAGCGGGAACGGTGGCGGTCGGCACGGTCAGCGCCCACGGGGGCGGCCCTCCCCTTCGTTCGGTGTCGTTCGCTCGCGGCGCTCCCGGGGCTCCCTGGCCTCCCCGTACGACGGCTCCGCGGCTCCGCGCACGACCCGCGCCCCGTTCCCCGGCAGCGCCGTGGGGTCGGCCGAGGGCATCGGGGCGTCGGCGGGCGGCAGCGCGGAGCGGGGCTGCGCGGGCACCGAGGCCAGCCGCTCCGCCGCCGGCTGCGCCTGCCCGTTGTCGGCCGGCTGCCGGTTGCGCCGGGAGTCGTCGGGCTCCAGCGGGATCGGCGAACCGCGCAGCACATCGCCCGCCGCGCGCGGCAGCGTCAGCCGGAACTGCGACCCGCCACCGGGCTCGCCCCACGCCTGGAGCCAGCCACCGTGCAGCCGCGCGTCCTCCACCGCGATCGACAGCCCGAGACCGGTGCCGCCGGTCGTCCGGGCGCGCGCCGGATCGGCCCGCCAGAAGCGGTTGAACACCCGCGTCGCCTCGCCGGGCTTCAGCCCCACCCCGTAGTCCCGCACGGCCACGGCGACCGCGCCGCCCGCCGCCGCGAGCCGCACCACCACGTCCCGGCCCTCGCCGTGCTCCACGGCGTTGACCACCAGATTGCGCAGCACCCGCTCCACCCGGCGGGCGTCCGCCTCCGCCACCACCGGCGCCTCGGCACCGCGCACCACGATCCGGGTGCCCTTGGCGTCGGCCAGCGGCTCGGCCCCGTCGACCACCCGGTTCACCACATCGCGCAGATCGATCTGGTCGGCCTCCAGGGCGGCCGCGCCCGCGTCGAACCGGCTGATCTCCAGCAGATCGGAGAGCAGCGACTCGAAGCGGTCGACCTGGCCCCACAGCAGTTCGGCGGAGCGCGCCGTGATCGGATCGAAGTCCTCGCGCCCCTCGTAGATGACGTCCGCCGCCATCCGCACGGTCGTCAGCGGTGTGCGCAGCTCATGCGAGACGTCCGAGACGAACCGCCGCTGCATCCGGGACAGCTCCTCCAGCTGCTGGATCTTGAGCTGAAGGTTCTGGGCCATCTTGTTGAACGCCTCGCCGAGGCGGGCGATGTCGTCCTCCCCGGTGACCTTCATCCGCTCCTGCAGCAGACCTGCCGCCAGCCGCTCGGAGATCCCGGCCGCCATCCGCACCGGCGTGACGACCTGCCGCACCACCACCCACGCGATGGCGCCGAGCAGCACCACCACGAACACCCCGGCCGTGGCCAGCGTGCCCTTCACCAGGCTCAGCGACTTCTCCTCCTGGGTGAAGGGGAAGAGGTAGTACAGCTGATAGGCGTCGCCGTGGTTGTCGTCCAGCCGCTTGCCGATGATCAGCGCGGCCTCGCTGTCGCCGGAGCCGAGGTGCTCGATCCGCCCGTACTGCTCGTACGGCGCGGTCCGGCCCTCGTCCACCCGCTGCCGCAGGTCGGCGGGCACGCTGTCCGCCTTGACGTCACCGGAGGCCCGGGGGCCGCGGCTGGCCACATAGGGCGTCTCACCGGAGTCGGAGCTGAGCGCGACCACCGAATACGCGCCCTTGCCACCACTGGCCAACTGCTCCACCAGTGCGTTCAGCCAGGCCCCGGCGTCCTGGGCGCCGCGGCTGCCGGGGCCCGCGCCGTCCTGGCCGCCGGAATCGCTCTTACGGTCGGCCATCTGCTCGGCCACCTCGAACCCGCCCACGGCCTGGCCCTGCGCGGCGTGCCGCTTGGCGTCGAGCAGCCCGTTGCGCACCTGGCCGATGACGACCAAGCCCAGCAGGATCACCACGCCGAGCGACATCAGCAGCGTGGTGGCCACCACCCGCAGCTGGATGTTCCGCCGCCACAGCCGGGCAGCGGGCAGCAGCGGACGGCGCACCCACCGCCCGAACAGCCGGATCAAGGGATGGGCCGGTCCGCCGGAGGCCCCGTCGGGCAGCAGATGCCCCCCGCTCCACAGCCTCCGGAGCAACGGAATGTCACCCGCCGGATCGGGTCGCCCCGCCCGGCCGCTCTCCGGCGCCCCGCCTCCCGAACCCTGGGGCCGCGGAGCCGTGCCGCCACCCGTCATCTCAGCTGGGCCCGGCCTTGTAGCCGACGCCGCGCACGGTCACCACGATCTCCGGCCGCTCCGGGTCCTTCTCGACCTTGGAGCGCAGCCGCTGCACATGGACATTGACCAGCCGGGTATCGGCCGCGTGCCGATAGCCCCAGACCTGCTCCAGCAGCACCTCGCGGGTGAACACCTGCCACGGCTTACGGGCCAGGGCCACCAGCAGATCGAACTCCAGCGGGGTCAGTGCTATCGACTGCCCCTCCCGCTTCACCGAGTGCCCGGCGACGTCGATCACCAGATCGCCGATCGCCAGCTGCTCCGGCGTCGGGTCCTCGGACCGCCGCAGCCGCGCCCGGATGCGGGCCACCAGCTCCTTCGGCTTGAACGGCTTGACGATGTAGTCATCGGCACCGGACTCCAGCCCGACCACCACGTCGACCGTGTCGCTCTTGGCGGTGAGCATGACGATCGGCACCCCGGACTCGGCCCGGATCAGCCGGCACACCTCGATTCCGTCCCGTCCGGGCAGCATGAGGTCGAGCAGCACCAGATCCGGCTTGGCCTCGCGGAAGGCGGCAAGAGCCTTGTCTCCGTCCGAGACGAACGACGGTTCAAAGCCTTCGCCGCGCAGCACGATGCCGAGCATCTCTGCCAGTGCGGTGTCGTCGTCGACGACAAGGACGCGTCCCTTCATGAGGCCATCATCCCATTACCTGATCGTGACCTGGCGCACAGCTCTGCGATACCTCCCTCGGTGACCGGAGCGACGACACCACGCTCGGTGACGATCGCGGTCACCAGCTCCGGCGGGGTGACGTCAAAGGCCGGGTTGAACGCCTGCGTGCCCAGTGGGGCCAACGGAACTCCCATCGCCGTCTCGGCACCGGGACCCGGAACATGCGGCACTATGACGTCCGTCACCTCATGCCCGGGCCGCTGCTCGACCTCGATCGCCGCCCCGTCCGGGGTCTCCGGATCCACCGTGGTGGTCGGAGCCACCACGATGAACGGCACATGGTGGTAGCGGGCCAGCACCGCGAGCGGATAGCTGCCGACCTTGTTGGCCACCGAGCCGTCGGCGGCTATCCGGTCCGCGCCTATCAGCACCGCGTCCACTTCCCCGGCCGCGAACAGCGACCCCGCCGCGTTGTCGGTGAGCAGCGTGTAGGCCATGCCCTCCCGCGCCGCCTCGTACGCCGTCAAGCGGGATCCCTGGAACAGCGGACGGGTCTCGTCCACCCAGAGCCGCCGCAGCTGCCCGGCCCGGTGCACCGCCTTGACCACGGCCAGGGCGGTGCCCTCACCGCCGGAGACCAGCCCACCGGTGTTGCAGTGGGTGAGGATGCGGTAGCGCCCGGCGGGCAGCAGCTCGCCGAGGAGCGCCTGGCCGTGCCCGACCATCCGCTCGCTGGCCTCGGCGTCCTCACGGTGCAGGGTGCGGGCCTCGGCGAGCGCGGCAGCGGCGGCCCGGTCGGGACTCGCCCCGTCTCGGATTGCCGCGTGGTACGCGGCGGCGGCCCGGCGCACGCCGTAGCCGAGGTTGACGGCGGTGGGGCGGGCATGGGCGAGCGACTCGGCGGCCTCGTCCACATCGAAGCCACGCGCCGCGGCGAGGGCGACCCCATAGGCCCCGGCGATGCCGAGCAGCGGGGCGCCTCGTACGGCCAGTGAGCGGATCGCCTCCACCAGCATCGGCACATCGGTGCACACCAGCTCGACCTCCTCGGCGGGAAGCCGGGTCTGGTCGAGGAGCACCACGACGGGCCCCTCCGGTGGTTCCTCCCAGCGCAGTGCGAAAGCAGTGGGCGCCGCGGCGCCTTCCGGGGAGACCCGGTGCTGATCAGCCATCCGCCCAGTCTGCCCCCTGCGGCACCCTCTGATGAAGTGGTCAGCCAGCCCCGGCGACCGGTACGCACCACAACCCACCGTGGCACGATGGCTACGAAGCGGCCGTCGCCGCATGGGCGACCGGCCAACGAACGACCTACGGAGCGACGATGAACGACTCTCCGGGCTGGGCTCCGCCCGGATCGTCCCCTTCCGACGAGCCCGACCACGGCAGTCAGCAGCCGAACGAGCCCGTCGACCACCCCGCGCCGGAGCGGCCTGCGCGGGGCGCCACCTGGGCCAAGCGGCAGCCGCCCGCCGGACGCTGGTCGGCCCCGGGCGGCGGCATCTCCACCCCGCCGCCCCCGCAACCTGCCGGACCGGCGAACGGCCCCGGCTGGGGCACTGGCTGGCGACAGCCACCACCCGTACCCCGCCCCGGCGTCGTCCCGCTGCGGCCGCTCGGTGTGAGCGAGATCCTCGATGGCGCGATCGCCACCATGCGTGCCCACTGGCGCACGGTCCTCGGCATCTCGCTGGCCGTCTCGGTCGTGACCCAGGGACTGATCACCGTCGTCACCGGCCTGTGGTTCCGCACGACCTCCGGCACCGGCACGGTCGACAAGCCGGACCCCACGCTCGGCGAGGCCCTGGAGGCCGTGCGCGGCGCTCTGGGCAGCAGCTCGGTGACCCTGCTCGTCGGCGTGCTGGGCACCATCGTCACCACCGCCCTGCTGACCATGGTCACCGCCCGGGCGGTCTTGGGCCGCCCAGTGTCCACCGGGGAGGCCTGGGGCGGTGCCCGGCCGCGGCTGCTTCAGCTGTGCGGTCTGCTCCTGCTCATCCCGGCCATCACTGCGGGCGTCATCGGCCTGGGCATGGCTCCGGGGATGCTCCTCGTGGCGGCCGGCGTGGGCAGCGAGGGCGCCGCGCTCGCCTCGCTCGGAGCCCTCGCGGGAACGGGCGTCGCCATCTGGCTGTGGGTCCGCTTCAGCCTCGCAGCCCCGGCGTTGATGCTGGAGAAGCAGGGCATCATCTCCGCGCTGCGCCGCTCGGCCAAGCTCGTACGCGGAGCGTGGTGGCGCGTCTTCGGCATCCAGCTGCTCTCCATCGTGCTGGTCTTCCTCGTGGCCGCCATCGTCGAGGTACCGACCAGCGCCGTCGCGATGGTGCTCGGCGGGGACAGCGCCATCGACTACCTGTCCGGCGAGTCCGTCTCCGTCGGCTGGGCCTTCCTGATCGTCGTCGGCATCGGCGGGGTGATCAGCTCGTCCATCACCTTTCCGATCAGCGCCGGTGTGACCGCTCTCCTCTACATGGACCAGCGCATCCGGCGCGAGGCACTCGACCTCGAACTCGCCCGCGCCGCGGGCTACGGCAACTGATGTGGTGACGGTGGCAGGTGATGGCGTCAGAGCCGACCCCATAACGGGCCCTGACGCCACCTCCACCGCCCTCCCGACCTGCATCACCCTCATAGGGCACCCCCGCTTCTCCTCACCCCTCCTGCTGGCGATTCTGAGCGGTCCCCCACACGCCGCGCCAGGGCCACAGCCCCGTTTCACTCGATCCGGTGATACAACAGTTCGACTGGGAACCTGGTGCTGAACGCAAAAATGCCTCGGTCCCGAGCATGAAATGCTCGGGACCGAGGCTAAAGATTGTTCGGCGGCGTCCTACTCTCCCACAGGGTCCCCCCTGCAGTACCATCGGCGCTGAAAGGCTTAGCTTCCGGGTTCGGAATGTAACCGGGCGTTTCCCTAACGCTTTGACCACCGAAACACTATGAAACAAACAAACCGGATGATGACACAGTTCGTTATTTCAGAACCAACACAGTGGACGCGAGCAACTGAGGACAAGCCCTCGGCCTATTAGTACCAGTCAACTCCACCGGTTACCCGGCTTCCATATCTGGCCTATCAACC